>JABMMZ010000003.1 GCA_013205405.1 Bacteroidota bacterium
ACCCACGACCCTCGGTACCACAAACCGATGCTCTAACCAACTGAGCTATGACTACCATTTTTAATGGAGGGCAAAGATAATATGATGAAAGATGATATGCAAATCAAATTTTAATGTTAAAAAGGATAACCTATTCCAAAATTAAGAACAGCATATTTTGAAAAATATTTATTTTGAGCAAAATCCTTAATTACCCATGCATCTTTAGTTGGTTTTTCTGGGTTATGTAGTTGCCATCCCCAATCTAATCTAAACAGGAAAAATGAGAAATCTACACGCACTCCAATTCCTGAATTTAGGGCCATATCTGAGAGGAAATTTTTGGGTTGAAGTATTTTTTTCGCATCTGTAAATTGATTATTTCTAGAAAGCCATACATTGCCGGCATCTAAAAATATGGCTAATTCTAAAGGTTTTATAAAATCAAATCGATACTCCGCATTGGCCTGAAAAATAAAATCACCCGCTCTATCAAGACTAAAAGATTGTGAGCTATCAATATAACTTCCAGGACCTATAGTTCTTGGTCTCCAGGCTCTTAAACTATTGGCTCCTCCAATGAAAAATAATTTATCAAAAGGCAATATTTTTTGATTACCATACGGATATGCAACACCAATATTTAGGCGGATAGCGGTAGAACTATTTTCATCTAAAATAGTACTACAACGGGCATCAATTTCTGATTTGGCATATTGAAAAAAGTTTACGCCTAATAATTTATAGGCTGTATCAGCATCTTTTGTTTTATCTGCCAATCTTCTAATCACCCTATGCATATTTCCACCAAATTCAATTACATTGCCCCTAATATAAATGCTGCTTTTACTTGTTGTAGTTGCTTTATTGCTAAAAATAAAATTTAAACCACTTGAGGCTACCATGTTATTAGCAAATAGTCGCTGAATAAAGGCACTGTCTTTTCTCTTATTCAAATTCACACTGTTACTCAATGTATTTCTACTGAATGAAATTTCAGCTAAATTGAGAAACCAGTTGGTTCGTGTTGATCTTATTTGATACTGGTAGGTTAAGGGTAAAATTCTTCGAACATAATCAGGATTAAATTCATATAGGAATGAGGCATTTAAATTAGTTTTAATAGATTTTACATGTTTCCATTTTTCCATTCCAGTTAAAAAAGCAGAACGTGGAATTAACAAAGAAAAATTTAAACCTTGTTGAATAGATCTATTATCAAAATCGAAACCATTTCCAGAAATTGATTTAGCAAAAGGAGCTTCTATCCTTGTATTAGATGTAATATCTAATTGCTCTGCATTTTTAAATGCATTCTTATTAGTAAATGTTAAATTATTAGCAATACCATAACTATTGGAATAATTTACATTTTGAATTCTATTTAATTGAGAAGCTAAGCCTTGAGGTTCTATTGAATAAGATTTCCTAAAACTTGTTTTTAATACTAATATTATATCCAAACCATAAATTGAATCTAAACTATTGGTTTTAAAAGTAATATCAATAAATTTAAAAATAGGGAGTTCGCTTAGTTTATTATATGTGTTTTCTAACTCATTCTGCTTAAATAAGTCGCCTGGCCTCAAGGTTATATTTTTAGCTATTATATAAGGCTTTAGTGGATAGCCATTAAAAGCCATATTAATATTGTCGTAAATAATGTAAGGGTTATTTTCTTGGGTTTCAATATCATTTTCAAAATTTACAATGATAGTTTTAATAGTTTTTGGAACAAAACGCTCTTCGTCATTTTTATTCGATACACCTATATTAACTCTTACTCTGTAGGGACGCCAAGTGGTGTCAATTTTTCTTTTGAGTGTGTCTAATTCAAAATCTATAAAGTCTTTTGTAAAGTTATAATACCCTTTATTTCTTAATATAGAGCTTAGTCTATTGCGTTCTTTGCCTATATTGTCAATTTCTAAAGGCTTGTTTTTTATTAAATAAGTTTTGTCTAAAGTATCGTTTAAAAGCTTGTCTATATTTGCATCATCAGCCGAAAGACTTATACCATCTATTAGAAATACTTTGCTCGGGTTGATATAATAAATAACTTTTGCTTTCTTTTTTCTGTAAATAATTTTACTTGAAATATCACAATTAAAATAGCCTTGGCTCAGTAGGTAATTTCTTAAATTTTCCTCAGAACGACATACTTTTAAGGTGTCTAAGATAGTTGGCGCTTCGCCAATTTCTCTTAAATATTTGCGCCATCTGAAGGAATCATTTTTATAAGGGTTTTTAACGGATGTGGCAAAATTGTAAGTACTTAGGTAAAAACGAATAGATCCTAAAATTTTTCTATTTGGTTTATGTTTGATGTAAATG
>JABMMZ010000019.1 GCA_013205405.1 Bacteroidota bacterium
ATTTTGTCTGTAAATTCCTTTTTGTGTAGATTGATCATAATTGACAGCTACACCGTTTTAAATATTCCTATTAAATTGGGTATTTTTAGTATGTCTAATATTATTTATTTTTTGACTATTATCTTCTGTATAATTAAACGCATAAGTTCTATTATCCAAATATATCCATCTTTTGCCTGAATATCGCCCAAATTCGGTAGCGTATAGCCAGTTATCATTTATTGTAGTAAAATAGCGAAAGGTTTTTGGTACTTTTTACCCCATTGGCTTGCACATGCTGTCTAACATTTTCAATAAGTCTATGAGCCTAAATCTAAAATCAATAAACCGTGTATTGCGAATGGTGGTAATACCATTACCTATGGCTTCTACTTGCGCATTGGTAAGTGCCCCAATACCTGCCTTTTGTTCTAAATCTTTGAGTATAAAGGCTGCCATTATGGAATCGGTAATATACTCTAATCTGCCAGTGCCAAAGTCTAATTGAAGACTTGCATTTAGATTTTAAGCATTTCTTTTGCTTTCTACTTCATAATTAGATACTGTATTTGTGTATTGTCCATCTTCTTTAGTATTTGAAATTGATTTCTCAAATTTAAAAGAAAAAATATTTGCTAACCTAATTTTATATAAAAACGTTAAGAATTAAACGAAAATAAGGAAATTTACATGTTAAAAAATGATTCTTTTTATTTAAACAATCTTACATCCAATGAAAATGGTTTGATATCCTGTATTTTAATTGAATTAAAATTTTTATGCAACGGGTTTATTAAAATATTTATTTCGCTTACCACTATGGTAGAAGGCACTTTAATGTAAAGCAATTTATTTTCAGAAATCATAACATTACCTATTTTTTGTGAAGCTATGGGCATAGGAAAATTGCGCCAATTTTTAGGTAAATTTTTTTCAAATATTTCTGAATAAGGCACTTTGCCATTTATTTCTAAAGAAATTAATACCAAATCTTTAGGCAATAAATGCTTGGGTAAATGTACCAAATTTTCTAAAACTGCCAAAGAAATAGAACTTGAAGTATAAAGCAAAGGCACACCCATACTATTCCATCGCCCACCATATTGCTTTGCCCCAATTCCACTTAGGTCATTAGCATATTTTTCTCTTGTTATTCTAAATACAAGCAATGTAGTTTAAGCAAAAATACCGTGTTCTATTTTTCCTAATTCGTTTTTTACTGCTTCTATACCAAATGAATTATCAATAATACCCATTGGCTTAATATTGCCCAATGCCAAACAAGGTATATTTAACCATTCATAAAAATTATTTTCATTTTGAAAAACCTCAATGCCTCTATTGAATAACAAAATAATTTCAAGAATTTTTTCGGTATAAATAGATTCAAATTTTTTATTTTCTTTTTTATAGCGTTGAAAAGTGCGCTCTGAAAGATTCAAAACATTGCTCCATTCATTTTGTGTAAAGGGTACTTTTTGAGATTGTTTTTCAAAAGTATTAAAAGCCATTCCAGAATGCGTATAATGAATAAAATAAGACACCTCTAGCTCATTAACAAAAATTAAATCTTTTTCTATATTTTTAGTTTGTTTCATTTATTTTACGCCTTTTGTCTCACAAACATACGACATTTTTCCTAAAATATAACATTTTTAAAAATATTTAAAGCAATCCTATTTCACCTTCTCTAATTAACTCAGGTTCTGTTCCTGTGCAATTAACAATACCAGAGCCCATTTTACCCCCTTTTCCGCTGTTGATAATTATTGAAATGGAATGTTTATATAGTTCTTCCATTTCAAAAGGAGAGGTTATGATTTCTTCTAAATTGTCGGGATAGTGCACTGAAGCAGTTACCAAAGGCTCATTAATCATTTCAACCAATTTTAAGGGGATAGCATGATTGGGGACTCTAATACCAATGGTTTTTCTTTTGGTTAAAAATAGTTTGGGTACTTTGTTATTAGCATTTAAAATAAAAGTAAAAGGACCAGGTAAGTTTCTATTCATCAGTTTATAGGTATTCTTGCTAAACTGCATGGTATAATCGCTAATGTGTTTAAGTTCGGAACAGATAATGGAAAGATTAGCTTTTTCTGGCTTTTTGCCAATTATTTTGCATAATTTTTCAATGCCATTTTTATTGGATAAGCAGCAAACAAAAGCATAGATAGTATCAGTAGGACAAATAATAATTTCACCATCTAATAAAGCATTAGCTGCAATTTGTAGCAATCTTTCGTTCGGATTATTGGCCGTTATTTCTAAAGTGGGCATAAAAAAAGTCCCGATTGGGTAGGGACTTTCAAAGGTAAGATATTTTTAAATTAGTCAACTAAATGCAAATCTTATTTTTCAAATGCGTTAGTTTGCGCTCCCCTCTCCTGTTGAGAGGGGTTGGGGGTGAGGCAAAATAATCTTATAGTTTATCGCCAAATTTAGCAGAGAAGTCTACCCCAAAAAAGTTTTTCAATTGAACTCTGGGTTGATGGCCTTCAACTGTTGGCTTAGTATCAATATCATAATTAATTGATTAATTAAACTCACAGAGATGTATTTATTTACTTTCATGTTGATTCTGTTCTAACAGTTTACATCAATATTTTGTCCAATATTTTGATAATTGTTAAACAAATCTAAACGCGATTGTAAATTAATATTTTTGGCTATATCTTTTTTGAAAAATATATTGGCATGCCAAACAAACTCTTTTCTTAAGGTTTCACCAGCTTTTATTCTAATTAGTGGTTTACCGCCAGTAGTATCAGAGTACTCAGCCGCTTTTACACCAAACGAACCAAGGTCTGCTAATCGTTGCTCTCGAACAACCTTGTATTTGGCTGTGAATGGAGAGAAGTATATAGAAAAATAAGAGGTAGGTTTGAAATCTATACCCACAGATAATACACCATTGCCTTGTGTTAAGAAATTAGAGATATGATTATTTTGTCTTAAAATATCGTCTGCAGTCCAACCTGGAAATATTTGTGTTTTTAAATTGAATAAGGCCGCATAGTTTAATTTAGCGGTTATTTTTCTACCATATTTAGTTGTAAAAACTAATTTATCTTCGTTTTTAACAAAAGGGTTAGTTTTGCCATCATTGGCTGTGCCAGTAAGACTTATTTTAGCGCCACCGTTTCGAATTACCCCGAAGGCTAAATCTAAATAATTTCCCCAAATACATTTATCATTGGCAGAATGATAGATGGCAAATAAACTTGAGTTTGCAACTAATGCCGTATTGTTTGTTCCACCATTTGCCCAATTTAAAAAACTTTTTTTAGAAATATTTGTACCAAAAAAACCGCCTTTTATCCAGCCAGTATCTTTTATAGATTTAACTGCTATGCCCCTAGCAGCAGCCATTTTACTGCATCGTCATGTGCGTAAGTTGAAATTGAAAATCCTGCAATAAGAAGCGATAATAATTGTTTTTTTTATTAAGCTTTCTTTTTCATTTTGTTTAAAGCTTTTACTACCATCAGTAATACTAAGCCAATAATAATGAAATTGATGGAAACTTGTATAAAATTACCATACTTAACTTCTGCCTCACCAACTTTGTAACTTAATTTAGAAAAATCTTTCCCTTGTAAAATAATACCTACTATAGGCATGATAATGTCATCTACTAAAGATGTTACAATTTTTCCAAAAGCTGCACCAATAAGTAAACCTACAGCTAGATCCATTACATTGCCACCTACGGCAAATTCTTTGAATTCTTTTATCAATCCCATATTTTTATTTATTTAATTATGACAATTATATTACTTTTAACTTATTAATAATTACAAAGCTATTAACATTAATTATTTAAGCTATTATGCTAGTACTTCTTTAACTAATTGGGCAGCCTCTTTTAATAAGATGGCTGATTTTACTTTTAAGCCACTTTCATCTATTAATTTTTTAGCTTCTACCGCATTGGTACCTTGTAAACGCACAATTATTGGAATATTGATATTACCTAGTTTTTGATAGGCATCAACAACACCTTGTGCTACTCTATCGCAACGCACTATACCACCAAAAATATTGATTAATATGGCTTTTACATTTGGGTCGCTTAAAATTATTTTAAAACCAGCCTCCACAGTTTCTGCATTGGCTGTTCCACCAACATCTAAAAAGTTAGCAGGTTCTCCACCACTCAATTTAATGATATCCATTGTAGCCATGGCTAAACCAGCGCCATTTACCATACAGCCTACATTGC
>JABMMZ010000020.1 GCA_013205405.1 Bacteroidota bacterium
AATTACTTCTGTATATTCTTCTAAAGTATTTTGGGCTGTTTCTGGCGAAAAACTTACAAAAAAATGATAAGCTTCTATCACCATTTTACTTTTCTCTTCGGCTTCCAATTTAGCCATCTCATTATCTTGTATTTTATCAGGATGGCATTCTTTCATTACATTTCTATAAGTAGTTTTCATCTCACTTAAAGTGGTTGTCTTGGTAGCACGTAATATTTTTTGATATTCTAAAATTCGTCTCATTTTTATTTCATTTTAAATCCCTAATTTGGATAAAAAAACGTGCAAATGTAAGTTTTATTAAGGCATTTTTATTTTAAATCTTAAAATAATACAAATTATATTTAAAAATTAGACTCTCTATTTTTTAAATTATCAATTGTAATGACGATATAGTTAAAAATAGGACAATTTATTAAACTATATTGAAAACATAATCGGTTAAAGTGATGTGAAGTGCAAAATCTATTGCATATTTGAAGCTAAATTTTCTCAAATGCATCATCACAATACATTCATTTTAAGGGTCATCGCTAAGCAATTAAAGCTAGACTTGGAAGGGCAAAATTTGATAAAATGTTTTAGTAATTCTTTAGATGAAATTTATTTTGAATTTTCAAATTTTGCTTTTAGAGGAATATTTTTTCAAGGCGATTTGTTGTTTAGTTTTGAAGCTCAAACTATTAATGAAAATAGGCTATTTAAACCTCAGTTTCAAGAAATAGTTAATCTAAAGTTGCTTAAAGTTTCACCTCATTTATATGAAAGAAGTTTCCATTTTGAATTTGAAAATAACTTGAAACTTTTGTTTAAATGCCATGGTAGAAAATCTAATATTGTATTGTATGAAAATGAAGAGGCTCTTGTAGCTTTTAGAAAAAATTTAGAAAATGATATTCATATACCTTTTACAGATAAGTTCAAAATAATTACACCAAATTACAGTTCAGAATTAAGTGCTAAATCATTCTTTCAAAAATATCCGTATTTGCCTAAAGAGTTTTATATTGAAAATATTTCCCAATCAATATTTGAGACCAAACTTAATAATTACAATAATTTAAATGCTATTCAATGGGATGAAAAAACATTTGACATTGATATTTCGACAACTAATACTGATGGCACTATTTTGAATCATATAACCACTTTTACTAATCAATATTTAAAGCAAAATGTATTTGAAACAACCAAATATGTGCTAGAAGAGAAGCTTATAAAAGCTATTTCTGAGAAAGAAAATTTTATTAAAATCAATAAAGAAGCATTTAATCTACTCATAAATAAACGAAATGATGATGAAATTGGAAATATTATTTTAAGTAATATTCACATGATACCCGAAGGTGTAAAAGGTTTAGAATTATTAGATATTTATAATGATAAATTAATATTTATAAAGCTGGATAAAAACCTAAATGCAGTGGACAATGCCGCACAATATTTTAAAAAATCTAAAGCCAAGCCATTTACCATTCAGTTACTATCTGATAAAATACAAAAGGCTGAAATGGAATTGCGAAAACTTTCAACTGAATTCAACGATTTGATTAAAGCCGATAGTTTAAAACAAATTAAAAAATTAACAACTCAAAGTACAACACAATTAAAATCAAAACAGGAGCATTTGCCGTATAAATTGTTTGAAATAGATGGGTATAAGATATTAGTTGGTAAGCATGCTCAAAGCAATGATAAATTGTTAAGTCACTATAGTCATAAAGAAGATATTTGGCTACATGCTAAAGATGTAGGAGGAAGTCACGTACTTATTAAGGTAAAGCGTCAAGCAGCGATGCCTTGCTCAGTATTGGAAAAAGCAGCATCTTTAGCCGCTTATTATTCTAAGTCACGTAATCAAAGTTTGGCTACTGTTACTTATACCTTGCGCAAATTTGTGCGTAAAATAAAAGGTGCAGATAAAGGGTTGGTAACCGTAAGTAACGAAAAAACTTTATTGGTAAAACCCAATAAACCTTAGAATTAAGCTTACTTTTTTGTTAATGTCAATTTTTTTACTAAATTGCCCCTGTGTTAATAAGTTATAATGGTGTATTAACTAGGTCGGATGATAAAATATTTAGTTCCGAAAGTCGTATTTATAAATACGGAGATGGCTATTTTGAGAGTATTAAAATCTTAAATAGACAAGCCTTTTTATTTGATAAACATTATAATAGAATACATAGAGCAGCAGCTCTTTTTAAATTGCCTTTAAAGGAGCGTTGGACCCAAAAATATTTTGAAGATCAGATAGAATTATTAAGTCTTAAAACAGGTGTAGTAAATGGAAGATGTAGAATGACATTTTACCGCGATGCTGAAGGTTATTATGCACCGGAGAGCAATCGGTGCGGTTTTTTAATAGAAATGACTGAAGGCCCAAATAGGTTTTATTTGAATGATAAAGGATTGGTGTTGGGCAGTTTTCAGCAGCTTTTGAAACCAAGTAATTTTACCAGTTTTTTTAAATCATTGTCTTGTATAACTTATGTAATGGCGGGTATTTATGCTGTAGAACACAATTTAAATAGTGTTGTATTGTATAATGAAAACCTGAGAGTAAGTGAAATACACAATGCTAATATTTTTGTAATTATAGAAGACGATATTTTAACGCCAGCACTCAGCGAGTATTGCCTAGATGGTGTAATGCGTCAATACATTATAGAAAAGCTTAAAATGGCTGGTAAAAATATTATTGAAACCGAAATAACGGAAGAAGATTTACTAAGTGCTGATGAGGTATTTGTAAGTAATGCTTCTCAAGGTATGCAATGGGTAGAAAGCTATGAGGGCAAGAATTATAGTTTTGCTAAAACACAAGAAATATTTGCAGAAGTGTTAGGCATTTAATGAATTTTTTTCTTTATTTTAATCATTTATAAATCTTAATTATTCATTATTCATTATTATATTCGCACCATGCCTTACGAACCCGTTATAGGATTAGAAATTCACGTTCAATTATTAACCAAAAGCAAAGCCTATTGCAGCGATAATGCTGAGTATGGTGGCTTACCAAATACACAAGTTAGCCCCATTAGTTTAGGTCATCCTGGCACCTTGCCTTTTCATAATAAATTAGTTATTGACAAAGCAATAACTATGGGATTGGCTTTAAATTCTGAGATTACGAGCTACAATCAATTTGATAGAAAGAACTATTTTTATGCAGATTTGCCAAAAGGATATCAAATAACACAAGATAAAACACCTATTTGCAGAGGTGGTTTTGTAACGATAAAAGATGCTAATGGTAACGAGAAACATATTGGCGTTACCCGCATACACATGGAAGAGGATAGTGGTAAAAGTATGCATGATCAAGATTTAACAGATACATTAGTTGATTTCAATCGGGCAGGTGTGCCTTTAGTAGAATTGGTATCTGAACCAGATTTAAGAAGTGCAGACGAAGCCTACCAGTATGTTACTGAAATAAGAAAATTAGTTCGTTATTTAGGTATCTGCGATGGCAATATGGAGGAAGGGTCGTTGCGCTGTGATGCCAATGTTTCTATCCGTGAAATAGGCACTACCGCCTATGGTACTAAAGTAGAAATAAAAAATATGAATTCTATAAGCAATGTTAAAAGAGCTATAGAGAGCGAAATAGAAAGGCAAATACAAATGGTAGAAAAGGGAGAATCCTTTACCTCAGAAACGAGAGGTTTTAATGCTTTAAAAGGCACTACCTTTAGTTTGAGAAGTAAAGAAGCGGCTAATGATTACCGCTATTTTCCAGAACCAGATTTACCGCCTTTTATTGTAACAGATAAATATTTAGAAAATATTAGAACCCATATGCCTGCATTGCCCAAGCATTTATATGCGAAACTTAAAAATGATTTAAATCTTACAGAGTATGATGCGGTTACAATTTCAGATGATAAGCATTTAACAGATTATTTTTTACAAATTACAGAACATACTCACAATTATAAGGCAGCCGCTAATTGGACCTTACGTGCAGTTAAATCATATTTAAATGAATGCGCCATAGATATTTTAGATTTTAAATTACCTCCTATAAAAATAGCAGAATTAATTCAATTAATAGATGAGGGAAAACTAAGTAATAGCGCAGCTTCGCAAACCGTATTTCCTGAGTTAGTTAAAAATCAGAATAGAAATGCACTCGAAATAGCTGAAACTTTAAATGTTATTCAAACCAATGATACTCATTTGATTTCAGGCATAATAAATGAAGTACTAGCTAAATATCCAGAAAAAGTAGAAGAGTATAAAGCAGGCAAAAAAGGTTTGTTAGGTTTATTTGTAGGCGAGGTAATGAAAGCAAGTAAAGGAAAAGCCGACCCTAAAGTGGTGAATATAGAGGTTGTTAAAGCACTGGATAATAATTAAGTTAATATTAAATGAATATAGAAAAAACAACAACATTGGAACTTAATTTTAATAATACGCAAATAGCATTTGCGCATAAAACTAATGGCGAATTGAAAAAAGCACATCTATTGTTTTCTTCTTTTAAATACCCAATATTTGTAAATTATGGACCTAAATTAGCCACATGGGCGCTTAGCATTTATTTACCTATAAAAGGCTTAGTGAAAAATACCATTTTTGCTCAATTTTGTGGGGGCGAAAATATAGTAGAATGTACAAGAACTATTGCAGAGCTTAATAAATCTAACATAGGTACCATTTTAGATTATAGTGTTGAAGGTGAAGAAAAAGAAGAAGTATTTGATGTCACTTGCCAGGAGATATTAGATACCATTCAAAAGGCAAAAGACAATAAAGCTATTCCGTTTTCTGTTTTTAAAACAACTGGTATCGCTA
>JABMMZ010000021.1 GCA_013205405.1 Bacteroidota bacterium
GAGTTCTTCCTTCTTTTTATTTTTCTGAACGTGCTATCTCTGCACCGTTTAATCTACCTGAAACACAAACTTTAATTCCGGCAGCTCCCATTCTCATGGTATTTCCTAATGCTTGTTTCAAAGCTCTTTTATAACTTACACGACCTTCAATTTGCTGACAAATTGTTTCAGCTACTAATTTAGCATCTAATTCAGGACGTTTAATTTCGTAGATATTTATTTGAACATCTTTTTTGGTAATCTTTTTTAATTCTTCTTTGATTTTATCAACCTCTGCACCACCTTTACCTATTACAATACCTGGTTTAGCTGTATGAATAGTAATGATTATGCGTTTAATTGTTCTTTCTATTACAATTTTAGACATACCACCACGAGGGATACGAACGAATAAATATTTTCTTATTTTTTCGTCTTCTACTAGTTTTTCAGCAAAATTTTTGCCTCCATACCAGTTACTTTCCCATCCTCTGATGATACCAAGTCTTAACGCTATCGGATTTATCTTTTGTCCCATTAATTATGCTTCAGCTTTATTATTTTCTTGTTTTGTTATGCTATTTACTTTGAGTGTAACGTGGTTGTAACGTTTTCTAATTCTATAAGCACGGCCTTGTGGAGCTGTTCTCATACGTTTAGCAACGAATGCGGCATCTACCATTACTGATGAAACGATTAAATTATTTTCATCATCGTTGCTACCTTCATTTTTTTGTTTCCAATTACTGATGGCTGATTTAAGCAATTTTTCTACATAAATTGCATAATATCTACGTTGGCTAAATTGTAAAATGCTTAATGCACTTTCTACTTTTTTACCACGTATTTGATCTACTACCAATCTCATTTTGCGAGGTGATAATGGACAATTTCTTAATACTGCTACTGCTTCCATACTGCTTATTTGTTTCCTCCGTGACCTTTAAAAGTTCTAGTTGGTGAAAATTCACCTAATTTGTGACCTACCATATTTTCTGTAACATATACTGGAATAAATTTATTCCCGTTGTGAACAGCAAAAGTGTGTCCTACAAAATCTGGAGAGATCATTGATTTTCTGCTCCAAGTTTTTATTACTGCTTTCTTTTTGGTTTCATTCATGTTGGTAACTTTTGCGTCAAGTTTCCAATCAATAAAAGGACCTTTTTTTAGTGATCTAGCCATTATTTATTTCTTATTCCTTTTCTACGTTCTATGATATGTTTATTAGAAGCTTTTTTAGGGTTTCTAGTTTTTTGTCCTTGGCTATATATGCCATTTCTTGAGCGAGGTTGTCCACCTTTCGATCTACCTTCACCACCACCCATCGGATGATCTACTGGATTCATTGCAGCTGGTCTTGTGCGTGGGCGTCTTCCTAACCATCTAGTTCTACCGGCTTTTCCTTTTACTTCTAAGCTATGGTCTGGATTAGAAACCGAACCTATTGTAGCTGAACAAGATCCAAGTATCATTCTAGTTTCACCTGAAGGTAATTTTACAACTACATATTTGCCATCTCTCGCAGTAAGTTGCGCATAAGAACCTGCACTTCTGCAAATCTTAGCACCTTGTCCTGGAGCCATTTCTATATTGTGTATAATAGAACCCAAAGGTATTTCTGCACATGGTAATGTGTTACCAAGTTCAGGTGCTGTTCCACTGCCTGAAGCTACTTTTTGACCTACTTTTAATCCGTTAGGACAAATAATATATCTTTTTTCGCCATCTGCATACTCTACTAAAGAGATAAATGCTGTTCGGTTAGGATCGTACTCCACAGTTTTAACTTCGGCTGCTTCACCTTGTTTATCTCTGCGAAAATCAATGATTCTATATTTTCTTTTATGACCACCGCCTATATAGCGCATTGTCATTTTACCTTGATTGTTACGTCCACCGCTTTTGTGGATACTTTCTGTTAAGCTTTTTTCAGGTTTTGAAGCTGTAAGCTCTGCAAAAGTATTTGCAACTCTAAATCGAGTTCCGGGTGTTATCGGTCTAAGTCTTTTAACTGCCATTTTCTTTAAATATTTGCGTAGAAGTCAATTGCTTGACCGTCTTTTAATCTACAAATTGCTTTTTTATAAATGTTTGTTCTGCCTGTGGTTTGTCCTGTACGTCTGTTTCTTTTGCGTTTTGGGGCCATTACACTGGTATTTATCCATTCAACTTCCACTCCGTAAATTTTTTCAATTTCGGCTTTAATTTCTACCTTTGAAGCTGCACGTTGACAAACGAATCCGTATTGTTGTCTTTTGTCAGTCAACATTGTCATTTTCTCGGTAATTAGAGGTTTTATTAATACTGACATATTCTTAATTCAATGTTTCTTTTATTACGTCTATACTTCCATCTACTAAAATTAAAGTTTTTGCTTTAAGTATATGGTAAGTATTTATTTCTGCTGCTGGTAAAGTATGTGCTTTTGGTAAATTTCTGCCACTTAAATAAACATTTTTGTTCATTTGAGGTGTAACAAATAATACACGTTGATCGCTTAATTTTAAGTTATTTAACAAAGCTGTAAACTCTTTTGTATTTGGTTTATCAAAATTTAAAGCATCTAATACAATTATATTTTGATTACTTGCTTTGTATGATAACGCAGATACACGGGCTACTCTTTTTAACTTTTTATTTAATTTAAAACTGTAATCTCTTGGTTGTGGACCATGAATTCTACCACCACCTACAAATACACCAGATTTAATACTACCTGCACGGGCTCCGCCTGTACCTTTTTGTTTTTTAATTTTTCTGGTACTATAGTTAACCTCTGCTTTAACTTTAGTTTTGTGTGTACCTTGTCTTTGATTAGCTAAATATTGTTTAACATCTAAATATATAGCATGGTCGTTAGGGGTAACTCCAAATATCTCTGAAGGTAAGTTTACAGTTTTACCTGTTTCGCTACCGTTTATTGAAAGTACTTTAATATCCATTTTATTTTTCTATTACTACAATTGCACCATTATGACCTGCCAAAGCTCCTTTTATTACTAATAAGTTTTGCTCAGGTACTACTTTTAATATTTGAGAATTAATACTTTTAATTCTTTTTCCACCCATTCTACCGGCCATTCTAATTCCTTTAAATACTTTTGAAGGATAAGAAGATGCTCCTACAGAACCTGGCGCTCTTGCTCTATCATGTTGTCCGTGAGTAGCTGGGCCAACTCCGTTAAAACCGTGTCTTTTAACTACGCCTTGAAAACCTTTACCTTTGGATTTGCCAATTACATCAACAAAATCACCTTCTGCAAATATGGTTACATCTACTTTATCTCCTAAAACTCCTTTTGCATTATCTACTCTAAATTCGTGAGAATAATACATTGGTTTTGAACCAGCTTTAGCATAATGTCCAATAGCAGGTGCATTTGAATGTTTTTCTTTAACTTCTATAGCAGAAATTTGTAAGGCATTATAACCTTCTTTCTCTTCAGTTTTAACTTGAGAGATAACATTTGGTTCTGCTAAAACAACTGTACAAGCTATTTTTGCTCCATTAGCACCAATGATGCTAGTCATTCCGATTTTTTTTCCTATTAATCCTACCATTTCTTTTAAACTTTAATTTCTACATCAACACCACTTGGAAGTTCTAATTTCATTAACGCTTCAACAGTTTTAGCTGTAGAGCTATGAATATCTAAAAGACGTTTGTAAGAGCACAATTGAAATTGTTCTCTAGCCTTTTTATTTACGTGTGGAGATCTTAGAACTGTAAATATTTTTTTGTTGGTTGGCAAAGGTATTGGTCCGCTTACTACAGCTCCAGTCGCTTTTACCGATTTCACAATCTTTTCAGCTGATTTGTCAATCAGATTATGATCATGAGAACGCAACTTAATTCTTATTTTTTGAGTTACCATTTTATTTTATGCGTTTGCTTTTTGTCCTTTTACTTTTTTAATTACTTCTTCAGCCATTGACCGTGGAACTTCTTCGTAGTGATCAAATTCCATTGTTGAAGATGCTCTACCTGAGGTAATGGTACGTAAACTGGTTACATATCCAAACATTTCTGAAAGTGGCACTTTTGCTTTTACAACTTGAGAACCTGCTCTTTCATCTATACCTTCTAACATACCACGTCTTCTATTTAAATCTCCTTGAACATCTCCCATGTAATCTGCAGGTGTTAATACCTCTAATTTCATGATAGGTTCTAATAGTATTGGTTGAGCTTTTGGCGCTGCTTCACGGAATGCTGATTTAGCACAAATTTCAAATGACAATGAATCTGAGTCAACTGCGTGGAATGAACCATCAAACAATCTAACTTTCATTTTAGCAATTGCGTATCCTGCTAAAACACCTGTTTTCATAGCTTCGGCAAAACCTTTTTGTACTGCTGGAATGTATTCTTTTGGAATAGATCCACCAACTACTTCGTTTACAAACTGTAAGCCTTCGCCTTTCCAATCTTCGTCTGCTGGACTTAAATCAAACTGAATATCAGCAAATTTACCACGACCACCTGATTGTTTTTTGAAAGTTTCTCTGTGTGTTATTTTTCCTTTGATAGCTTCTTTATAAGCTACTTGAGGCGCACCTTGATTTACTTCTACTTTAAACTCACGTCTTAATCTATCAACAATAATTTCTAAGTGCAGTTCACCCATACCCGAAATAATTGTTTGACCAGTTTCCTCATCTGTTTTAACACGGAATGTTGGATCTTCTTCTGCTAATTTACCTAAACCAATTCCTAATTTATCAATATCGGCTTGTGTTTTTGGCTCAATAGCTAATCCTATTACTGGTTCAGGGAAATCCATAGATTCTAATACAATAGGATGTTTTTCATCACATAAAGTATCACCTGTTTTTATATCTTTAAATCCAACTGCTGCACCAATATCACCTGCTCCTAAAAATTCAATAGGATTTTGTTTATTGGCATGCATTTGGAATATACGTGAAATACGCTCTTTATTTCCGCTTCTAGTATTTAATACATAAGAACCTGCATCTAATTTTCCAGCGTAAGCTCTCATAAATGCTAAACGACCAACGAAAGGGTCGGTTGCTATTTTAAATGCTAATGCTGTAAATGGCTCTTTATAATCTGGTTTACGAGATACTTCTTCTTCTGTATCAGGATTAATTCCAAATACTGCTTCTCTGTCCATAGGACTAGGCATTAATTCCATTACTAAATCTAACATGGTTTGAACACCTTTGTTTTTAAATGATGAACCACATACCATTGGTACAATTTTCATATCTAAACAAGCTGATCTTAAAGCATCTAAAATTTCTCTTTCGGTAATTGACGCTGGATCTTCGAAGAATTTCTCCATCAATTTATCATCATATTCTGAAACTGCTTCTAGAAGTTTTTCTCTCCATTCAGTAGCTTCTTCTACCATATCAGCTGGAATATCTATCACTTCGTAAGTCATTCCTTTATCTTCTTCGTTCCAAACCATTCCACGGAAGTTGATTAAATCAACAACACCTGTGAAATTATCTTCAGATCCAATAGGTAATTGCAATGGCACTGCATTGCTACCTAACATTGATCTTACTTGTTTTACAACGTTTAAGAAATCGGCACCAGAACGGTCCATTTTATTTACAAAACCGATACGTGCTACGTTGTAGTTATTAGCTAAACGCCAGTTGGTTTCAGATTGAGGTTCAACACCATCAACGGCACTAAATAAAAATACTAGACCATCTAATACACGTAATGAACGGTTTACTTCAACCGTAAAA
>JABMMZ010000004.1 GCA_013205405.1 Bacteroidota bacterium
AAAAAAAATTAAATTAAAAAGTAGAATATTAAAAATTAAATTCATTATTTAGCAACATATATATTGAAATAACATTGTATTATTGCGACAATGAAATTTGGCGCTGTAGATATTGGTTCTAATGGAGTAAGACTGCTTATTGCACGTCCTTTACAACTCGATATTTTAAAACCTGAGTGGAAAAAAGTTGAATTCACACGCTTACCACTTCGCCTTGGCGATGATGTTTTTAGCACTAAAGAAATTGGTGAGAAAAAATTAGACTTATTGGTAAAAGCCATGAAAGCGTTTGCGTTACTTATGGATATTTACAATGTAGATTTTATAAGAGCCTGCGCCACTAGTGCCATGCGTGATGCCAAAAATGCAGATAAAATAATAAAATTAGTAAAAAAAGAATGTGGTATAACCATAGATGTAATAACTGGAAGCACAGAAAGTAAGTTAATAATGAATGCTTTTATACATCTATTGCCAACAAATGATACTTTTTTGCATATTGATGTGGGCGGAGGTAGCACCGAGCTTACTTTAATTCAAAACAATAAACCTTTAGTGACCCGAAGTTTCAATATTGGCACCGTAAGAGCTAGAGAAAATAAAGTAAAAGACGATGAAGTGCAAAAACTGCATGCATGGGTTAAAGAAAATGTAAGTTGGGTACCAAAACTAAAAGGTGTAGGAACAGGCGGCAATATTCATAAACTTGGTGAATTAGCAAACGTTTCTGTTGGTGGTTTTTTTAGTGTTAAAAAACTGAAGCAACTAACAGATGATATTGAACAAATGGATCAAAATGAACGTGTTTATCATTTAAAATTGAATCCAGATAGAGCTGAGGTAATTGATATTGCAGGCAGAATATATTTAGATATATTTCAAAAAACAAATATTGACGAAATAATGACACCTTACCACGGCCTGAAAGACGGAATTATACAAGATATGTGGGAAAAATATTTTACCAAACAAAAAGATTAAATAACTTAAGTTCTGCTTAATAAAATATGTTGTTTTTGTGAATTTTGAATTTGCTAATTCCATAATAGAATTTCATATAGCGAAGTAAAATAATTAGTAATGTAGAGAGATTCTGAATTTTTTTTCAAAGCAAAAAAGTTCAGAGTGAGCCTTTAGACTTAACTTTTACATAAACACAAACTTAATTTAAATATTTAAAAGTTCGGCTGCATTTTGCTTCGCTATTTCTGTCGCTTTATCTCCACTTAACATCGCGGCCAATTCATCAATTCTTTCTTCTTTATTCAACTCTTTAATGTAAGAAGTAGTTTTTTCATTTTCCTCTTTTTTAAAAATCATAAAGTGTTTATGACCATATCCTGCTACTTGGGGTAAGTGCGTAATAGCAAGTATTTGGTGTTTTGCACTTAATTTTTTAAACATCTCTCCAATATTGGAGGCTACTTTTCCAGAAACACCGGTATCTATTTCATCAAAAATGAGTGTGCCCATCTCTCCCATTTCTGCCTCGATACTTCTAAAACACAAAGCCAAACGGCTTAATTCGCCACCTGAAGCCACTTTGTTCAAAGGCTGTAAAGGCATTCCCATATTAGCTGTAAAAAGAATACTTAAATTAGTCAATCCAAACTCATTCACCTTTTCTCTTTTCTCTATTTGAAATTTTATTTTAGCATTTGGCATCTCCAGTTTTGTAATTAGCTTAGCAATGGATTCCTCTAATTTTACCGCATTTATAAGTCTTTTTTCATGAAAATGATTCGCTAAATCTTTCAAATTTTTCTCTTGAATTTTCAACTCTTCTTTTAAATTTTCCACCATAAGGTCAATATTACCAATCGAAAATAATTTCTCATTCAACTTATTTTCCTCTTCTAAAAGTAGCTCAAAAGAAGCAGTGCCATGCTTTCGCTTTAAATTTTGTATTAATTGTAATCGCTCATTTACCTCCTCCAACCTGTTTGTATTGGGCAAAGTATTTGCTTTTATTTGCTCAATATCAGCCACTAAATCTTTTAATTCAATTATACTAGAATCCAATCTTTGATATATTATCAACAGTTCAGTACTTACTAAAATTAAAGGCTTAAGTTTGGTTTTAATAAGCCCTAAATTATTAACAATTGAATTTTCTGTTTCAGAAATTAATTCAATTATGAGGTCGGATACTTGCTCAATATTATCTGCATTGCTAAGTACTTGCAATTCCTTTTCCAACAATTCTTCTTCATTAATTTTTAGGTTACACTTTTCAAATTCTTCGGCCAAATAAGTTAAATAGTCTTTCTCTTTTAACAATAATTGTTGCTGTTTACATAATTCAGAAAGCTTATTTTCATCTATTTTATATGTATTGAATAATTTGGTATAACTAACCAAATCATTTCTGATTTTAGAAAAACTATCTAAGATTTGAAATTGAAAATCATGATCTGATAGTAAGGTGTTTTCATGTTGAGAATGAATACTTACTAATTTATTGGCAATTGTTTTTAACTGCACTAAGGTTACAGGCGTATCATTTATAAAGGTTCTTGATTTGCCTGAAATATTAATTTCCCTTCTAATAATTGTTTCTATTTCAAAATCTAATTCTAAGGCTTCGAATAAAGGCTTATACTTGTTTTTGGACAATTGAAATAACCCTTCAATAACACATTTCTCTCCCCATTCACTCTGTGTTTTTATGTCTGCTCTACTTCCTAATATTAAACTTAAAGCATCTAATACAATTGATTTGCCAGCACCCGTTTCACCTGTTAGTATTGATAAATTCTCCGATGGAGAAAAAACCAACTGTTTAATTATTGCAAAATTAGATATTGATAGTTTAAGTAGCATTTCATTAATAACTTAAAATATTGACTAAATGCCATAAGTTTTTGTCAATATTCTTTTTATTATTAACTGCTTCATCAAAATTTGTTAAAACTATTTCGTGATTAACAACACCAACACACATATTAGTTTTACCTGCTAATAAATTTTCTACTGCAGCATTGCCTAATTGACTTGCCAAAATTCTATCGTTTGCTGTTGGGCTACCCCCTCTTTGTATGTGCCCTAGAATAGAAACTCGTACATCGCAGTTTATAAATTGTTTCTTAAATTTATCCGCTAATTCAAATGTGCTACCATGTGTCTCACCTTCCGCTACTACTATTATACTAAACTCCTTATTTCTTCTAGTTTTATTAGAAAAATGAACCATTAAACTATCATAGTCACCTAAAATTTCAGGCACTAAAACACCTTCGGCACCACCAGATAATGCAGAATTCAAAGCTATAAAGCCACTATCTCTTCCCATTACTTCTATAAAAAAAACCCTGTTATGAGCATCAGCAGTATCTCGTATTTTATCAATAGCAGCCAAAGCCGTATTTACTGCTGTATCAAAACCGATGGTGTAATCCGTACCATATAAGTCATTGTCTATTGTACCTGGAGCACCAATACTTGGAATATTAAATTCTTTATTAAAAATTCCTGCACCAGTATAAGTTCCATTACCTCCAATACATACTAATCCTTCTATACCTTGTTTTACTATATTGTCATAAGCTATTTTACGTCCCTCTGGTGTTAAAAACGCTTGACATCTCGCAGTTTTTAGTATAGTTCCACCATTTTGAATAATATTTGCAACATCTTTATTTTCTAAATTTACAAATTCACCATCAATCATGCCTTGATAACCTCTTTTGATACCAATAACTTCAACACCAAGAAAACCAGCTGAACGTACAACTGCTCTTATGCATGCATTCATTCCGGGAGAATCACCACCACTTGTAAAAACACCAATTTTTTTCATCAAATGCAAAATTGCATAAAAAAAGCCGATTTTTTTCAAAATCGGCTTTTAAATATTTAATTACCGAATCAATAAGTTATTGATTCGGTAAGTTTACCTTTAGCATCAAAACTTTTCCAAGTTCCTGATCTTTTACCATTAGTATATTGCTGAATTGAACGAACAACTCCATTGTCATCTGCTATTTTCCAAGTGCCATGTTTTACATCATTTTTGTAAAAAGCAATAGAACTAATTTTCCCATCTTTAGAATAAGAAATCCATTCACCATTTTTCTTTCCTTGGTTAAAGTTACCTGTTTCTTTTAAACTTCCGTTTTCATGGTAAACAACAATTTTACCATCTTTAACACCATCAGTTATTTCATACATGCTTTCTACAGCACCACTTAAGTAGGAAGTTTCTAAGTTCCCGTTAAATAAAACACCCGATTCTTCAACATATTTTCCAATAACATTTAAAGAAACATTATTTGCTTGTGCACTCAAATTTAGATAAGCTCCACAAACAAAAAATCCGATAATTAATAATTTTTTCATATTCTCTTAACAATTACTTAACAAAGGTAGTAAAAAAATTACCAATTACCCAAAATTATTTTTGAATTTAATTCAGAAATGTTAATTTTTTTTGTTTTGAAAGAGATACATTCAATCTTTATAGATTTAGCATTTGCCAAAATAGATTTAGGAATTTGACAAGTTCCGTTAATTCCTGTATAATACACAAAATTAGAATTATCTAATTGTATCTTAGCACCAGCAACCATTTCATTATTTGAGTCTGATACACAAATGGATTGAAATTCGTTTGAAGTAGCAATACAAATGTTTGTTAAAATTAAAAAAGATATGACTAATATTTTTTTGATATTACAAAATACGCTCTAGAAGATTAAATAAAAGAAAAGCTAATATTATTTTATTGTTAATTAAAAAATTAGAAAGCTTTAAATATTGTAGTTTCGATTAGTATAACTTAATAATCATTTTAAATTAAGGTAAACTTAACACAATTTGCTAAATTTTGCAGCATGAATTTTAAAATAAAATTAGTTAGTGCATTATTTGTTTGTCTTTTAGCTGTAAGTTCTGCTTTTGCTCAATCTGGGGCAAATATTTCTGGCACAGTAAAGGATACTGCAGCTAATAAAATACTCAAAATTGCAAAAGTAAAAGTTGCTGGCACAACAGCAGACACTTTTACAGATTCCGAAGGAAAATTTAATTTCAATATTGCTTCAGGTATTTATGAAATTACAATATCTACAAAAGGATATGCAGATTACACTAGCTCATTCACTGCTATTGAAGGCGAAAATAAAAATTTAGGAATTATTCATTTGAATCTAAAAGAAGCTTCATTAGTAGGTAGTGGCAAAGTAAGAGCAAAAAAAAATACGAGCAGTACCAAAGCCGTTTTACAAGAAGTAAAAAAAGCACAAGAAGTAGTATCGGCTATAGGTGCACAAGAAATAGCACAAACCCAATCACCTGATGCCGCCAAAGTAGCAGCTCGTATTCCTGGTGTTACACTTATGGAAAATAGATTTATTATGCTGCGTGGTTTAAGTCAGCGATATAATAGTGTTCAAATAAATAATATTAATGCGCCAAGTACAGAAGTAGATAAACGCGCATTCTCATTTGATTTGGTTCCTTCTAACATGCTAGATAGAGTATTAATTTATAAATCAGGTTCTGCCGAATTAGCGGGAGATTTTGCTGGAGGCGTTATCAAATTATATACTAAAAATAATGTTGAAAAAGATTTTTTAACTGTAAATGTAGGTTTTGGTTACAGATTAGGAACTACATTCAAATCTCACCTAAATAATAATATTTCTTCTGGTGCCGATTTACTAGGTTTTGATAATGGTGATAGAGCATTGCCAAGTAGTTTACCATCTAATTTATCTTCGTTGTCTCAAAGTTTATCAGTACAATATGGAAAAACTTTTAAAAATAATTATGCCTTAAACCAAACCACTTCGCCCTTAGACTTTGGATTTGGACTAGGTTTTGGCAAAAACCTTAAAATTAGCAAAACTAAATCTTTATTTACGGTTAATAATATTGGATATTCTACAAGTTACCAAGCATATAATGCTAAAAGATATAGATATCAAAACGATCCTATTAATTATGTTCAACAAATGTTTAATTACACTGATAATAATTTTTCAGTTGAAAGCAAGATTAATGTTTTGAGTAATTGGATGTATACCCACAGTAAAAAAAGTTCATTTTCTTTCAAAAATATGTTTAATCAAATTGGCGAAAATGAAACAACTTTAAGAACAGGCGTAAACCCTACTGAAAGGCCAAATGACGAATGGAAGAATTACGGCTTTCATTACACAAGTAGAAGTATCTATTTCGGTCAACTTGAAGGGGTGCACAAACTAAACACCATGAATGATAAACTTACCTACACAGGCGGTTATAGTTTTATTAAAAGAAACGAACCAGACTTTAGAAGATTTAGAACTTATCGTGCCATTGCGAGCAATGAAGAATATACTATGCAAATTCAAGCTCCAGCAAGTTTATTTGATGCCGCTCGTTTTTATTCTAATTTAAATGAAAACACCAAATCGGGAACCATAAACTATGAAAAGAATTTTAACAATCGTTTTGACTCAGCTAAAAATATCATCTTAAAAGTAGGTGCTTATGGAGAGCAAAAACAAAGAGACTTTTCTGCAAGATGGTTAAGTTACTCTTACTCTGGAAATCCTAATGCACCATTACTTAAATTACCTATCGACCAAATATTTTCTTCAAACAATGTCAACTTAGCAAATGGATTTAAAATTGCAGAAGGCACCAATCCAAGTGATAAGTATCAGGCTACTAACACCTTAGGCACTGGCTATGCAGGCTTAACCCTGCCCTTTTCATACATCAATGTTGTTTTAGGTGCTAGAGCAGAATATTTCAACCAATTGCTCACAAGTGCTACAAATAATAGTGCTGTTGATGTAAACCTTGAAAACATTAATATATTACCTTCTATTAATACGGCTATTTATTTCAATGATAAAAGTTTAATGCGCGTTACCTACTGCCGTACTATTAATAGACCAGAATTTAGAGAATTAGCCCCATTTGTATATTATGATTTCTTGTATGATTTAAATATAGTGGGTAATCCTGATTTAAAATCGGCAACAATAGATAATATAGATGCCCGATATGAATACTATCCTACGAGTTCTGAAACTGTGAGTTTTGGTATGTTTTACAAAAACTTTGTTAATCCAATTGAAAACTATGTTCAGCCTGTTGGATTAAGTCCACAATTTACATTAAAAAATGCCAAAAGTGCTACAAACTATGGTGCTGAAATTGAATTGAGAAAATCATTGGATAAAGTTTCGCAAAATAAAATCATCAAAAATTTATCAATAGTATTAAATGCTTCTTACATTTTCAGTCAGGTAGATTTAGGAAATGATTCTACATTAAGCCAAGCGCGTACACGACCACTTCAAGGACAATCGCCATACATTGTTAATTTCTCAGTGTTTTATAATAATGAGAAAAAAGGAATGAATGCCAATATCTCTTATAATATATTTGGCAAAAGAATAGCCTTTGTTGGAAATACAATTTTTCCTACTGTGTATGAAATGCCAAGACACGCTGTTGATTTAACTTTTTCGAAAAGTATTTCAAAGAAATTAAATTTAAAATTTGGTATAAGCGACCTTTTAAATTTCCAAAACAGACTTTGGCAAGATACCAACGGTGACGGTAAAATAGATTACAAAAAAGACAGAACAGACCACGAGTTGGTTAATTACAGAAGAGGTCAAATGTTTAACCTAAGTTTGTCTTACAAAATAAAATAAAGCCAGAATCCGCGTTAGAAATGCGAAAACGAATAAGAAATTATAGTTCAATATTTTGCAATATTATTAACTTTTTCTAATTCGGGATAATCCCAACAACTCACATCCTAGAGTTTGTATTCCTAAAAATCCTCAAATGTAATTTGGTATAAAACTAATTTCCTTAAAAAATC
Source organism: Bacteroidota bacterium (assembly GCA_013205405.1). Classification (GTDB taxonomy): domain Bacteria; phylum Bacteroidota; class Bacteroidia; order NS11-12g; family UBA955; genus JABMMZ01. The sequence continues at coordinate 7,829 of JABMMZ010000004.1, forward strand.
AAGCATAAAAAAATCCTGCAATACAATTGCAGGATTTTTTTGTAATATACTATTTTTAATATTTTAAGCTGTTGCTTTATGACCTAATACTTCGGCCATTTTTGTACCTAGTTCCGCAGGCGATTCTACAACGTGAATGCCACATTCTCTCATGATAGCCATTTTAGCAGCTGCAGTATCATCTTTTCCGCCAACTATAGCACCGGCATGTCCCATTCTTCGGCCAGCTGGTGCAGTTTGTCCGGCAATAAAGCCAACAACAGGTTTGGTACCATGTGCTTTTATCCAACGAGCAGCTTCTGCTTCCATACCACCGCCAATTTCACCTATCATAATAATACCATCGGTATCAGGATCGTTCATTAATAATTCAACCGCTTCTTTGGTACTAGTCCCAATAATTGGGTCGCCTCCAATTCCTATTGCAGTGCTTTGACCTAAACCTACTTTTGTAATTTGATCAACCGCTTCATAGGTCAATGTACCAGATTTAGAAACAATACCTATTCTACCTGGCGTAAAAATAAAGCCTGGCATAATACCAACTTTAGCACCACCTGGTGTCATTACGCCTGGACAATTTGGACCAATTAAAGTAGACCTTTTATTTTTAAGAGATTCCTTTACCTCAATCATATCTTTAGTTGGAATACCCTCTGTAATACAAACTATAACTGCTATACCAGCATCGGCTGCCTCTAATATTGCATCAGCAGCAAAAGCAGGTGGCACAAAAATTATAGAAACATTGGCACTTGTAGCTTTTACAGCTTCCATTACCGTATTAAAAATTGGCTTTCCTAACTCAGGATGGTTACTTCCTCCTTTACCTGGAGTTACACCGCCTACTACATTTGTTCCATATTCTAACATTTGAGTGGCATGAAAAGTACCTTCTTTACCGGTAAAACCTTGAACTATAACTTTTGAATTTTTTCCTACTAATACAGACATATATGTTAATCTTTTAAATTTTGTGCGAAATTAGGGTATAAATCATAATTTTTTAAACCAAATATTAATTTAATTTCGCCTCAAATATAAAAATTTAAAATATGCCCCTTTCAGAATATAATTCGCTTATAGAAACTACACTTGCTTTTTTGGGTTTAAATCCTGCTGAGGCTGAAAGTGAAGAAGATGGACAATGGGTTGTATTTAATGGTGATACAGAAATTTATATTGACTTGTGGGAGCAAATTGAGAATAATGGTTGGATGTATTTTGAAAGCGATGAACCTATTTTTGTTTTTCAAGCTATTTCCCCAATTTGTTATTTACCAAGTGGTAATCTTGAGCATTTTTATGAAGAGTTACTTCAAAATAATTTAAATTTAGTTTTTGCATCCTACACTATCAACAAGGAGCAAAATATTTTAGCAGTTAAGTTCCGTAGAATTTGCAATGGCCTAAAACAAGAAGATATAGTAGAAGCTATAGAAAGTATAGGTTATTACAGTGAAATTACCTTGAAAGCACTTTCAGATAGATACGATATCAAAAAAATAGAAACTGAGTAAAAATAAATTTTTTACCCTTGAGGCAACCTTTTGTAGATTTATTTCTTCTAACTAATAATAGAAACAATTTTAAAACGTGTAAATGGTCAATGTTAATGCAGATAATTACAGTAGTATAATTACAGAATGCATTGATAGACAGCCAAAAGCACAAAAAAAGTTATTTGAAATATTAGCTCCCAAAATGTATGCTATATGTGTACGATATGCCAAAGATAGTGATGATGCAAAAGATTTAATTCAAGACGGATTCATTCGATTGTTTAAAAATATAGATAAATTTGAGAACAGAGGATCATTTGAAGGATGGGCCAAAAGAATTTTTATAAATACTTGTATAGAATATTATAGAAAACAACAAAAAGAGCAACTAAAAGTTGAAATTGAAAATACTCCAGAATTTTCTATTGACTCAAATGCCCTTTCCCTTTTAAAGGCTGCCGATTTAATGCTCATTATTCAAAAATTACCAATGGGTTACAGAACAGTATTTAACTTATTTGCAATAGAAGGATACTCACACGAAGAAATTGCTGCTCAACTTGGAATAAGCATAAACACAAGCAAAAGCCAGCTATTTAAAGCACGCCAACATTTACAGGAGATAATTTTAAAACAAGAATTACAGTGAAAGAAAAAAATAATATAGAACAATTTGACAATCTGTTTAAACAACAGCTTGAAAATGCAATCGTTCAGCCGCCAGTAGGCTTATTTGAAGCCATGTCATCCTCTATTGGAAGTGCTGCAGCTGTAGCTAAAGTTTCGTTACTAAATAAGCTTTTTGTAGGCGCTATTTTAGTTTCTGGCACTGCTATAATTTCATATTACTTAGTAAATGATATTAAAAAAATAGCTACCAAAGAAAACATAGCTTTAAAAATTACAAATATTAATTCTGATGAGCAACCTGCAAACAATGATATTGTTCTTTCAGAGCCTCAATTGAAAAGTATTAATAAAAAAGAAATAGGCAATTTAGTTAAATCAGCTAAACCCAAAGCAATTGTTAATGAACCTACTACTAAAAAAGTTTTTAACGATAATAAATCTGAAAGCGTTGAAGAAAAAAACTCAATTAATAATTACACTATCAATACAAATGATCTTCCTAAATCTAATGAAGAAGGTCAAATTTTAACACCAAAAGTAGATTCTGAAATTGTTGAACAATTAGAACCAGCTCATGTTAAAGCCATAGATAGTTCATACATTTTTATTCCAAATGCAGTTACACCTAATGGAGATGGATTAAATGATGAATATTTAATTGATATAAAAGGCGAAGACAGGGTACAAATCATTATTTTCGATAAAAACCTAAACCGTTTATTTGAAACCAAAAACAAATCCATAGCTTGGCAATGCACTTTACCTAACGGAGAAATTGCCCCTAATGGAGACTATATTGTGAAAGTAATTTATACCTTTAAAAACAAAGATCAACAGATAAAAACTGTCAAACTAAAACTCATAAAATAAAAAAATTTGTATAACTCAAAAAAATATCTCAATTTAGCAACCCCAAATAATATGAAAATAAAGCAAACCATAACCAGCACATTAAAAGCATTTAGTTTACTACTATTACTGTTTTTAAGCACTACAATAGCAAGTGCACAATGTAGCATTACATCAACAGCGCCTGCTTGCACAGGCGTTCCAATTACCTTTTTTAGCAACTCTCCAGGCGCTTCTGCGGTCAATTGGAATTTTAACAGCGAGGGATCAAGTACTCAAAATGACCCCGCATTCGTATTTAATGTGCCTGGTGTTAAAACTATTAATTTAAGTTTAAAAACTGCTACAGGTCAAAATTGTAACACAAGTGTATCAATCACTGTTTATGCATCACCTATTATTAAGGTTAAATTAATAAATAACCCAATACAGTGTTTTCAAAACAATTCATTTTGTTTTACAGATAGTTCATTAGGTGGCGATAATCCTAGCTGTATCAAAAGCATTAAATACGCTTTTGATGATGGTGAACTTATTTCTGTAAGTGGAACTGCTCCTAATGGCGTAAAAATGCCTAGAACGTTTTGTAAATCTTTTAGCGACCCTGCGGGTGGTGTTTATGGCTATACTGTTGAAATAGAAAACTGTAATGGTTGTATTACCAAAATTAAATATTCTAATGTTTGTACTGTTAGAGCTTCATTAGGTTTAAATTTTACTAGTAACAAACCAAGAGCTTGTGATAGCGCTGTAATGAAAGTTACAAATAAATCTACCGTACCTTTTTCGCAGGTAGCAAGTTGGAGTTGGAGTTGGGGAGATGGTACATTTAACACTACCTCTTGGGGACCGGATGTTTTCCATACCTTTAGAACACAAGGACCTAATGTGGGAGATTTTACAACTAGGTTAACTGTTACAACTATAGATGGCTGTACCGAAACATTTACATTTAATGCTTCCGCTACCAATTTAATAATAAGACCTGTAATTATAGCTACTAAAGATTCTACTTGTAGTTCTGAGCCTGAAATCACCTTTAGACTTAAAGGTGGATCTATTCCCCAAGGAAGTAATCCAGTATACAATTATGGTGACCCCCCAACAGGACCTTTGAATATTACCAGACAATGGGTAGGTACACATAGATTTTCTGGCCTTGGACCTTATAAAATTAATTTCTCCTATACGCACTCTATTCCAGGTTGTTCTAAAACAGTGTACGATACTGTTCTGATTATTGGGCCAAAATCTGTTATTGAAAAAGCATTTAATTGGTTAACCGATTCACTAAGATTTCAGTGTGTAATTAAAGATACAGTTAAATTTAAAAATTTCTCCATATTTTATCACAATGATAATGTAATGAGAGATGACGATTCATTAGTATTAGTTTATGATAGCGCTATTGTATTAAAAACTACCAGAGCTATTCAGCCAAAGAGTACTACCTTTAATCCTTCAATACACGAGTGGATTTATCCAGGATTTAATAAACCATTGGTGCACAGTTTTGCAGGTTCACCAAGCGGTCAAAAATCATTAGACCACAGTAAACAACAAAGAGGTAATTCTTGCATACTTCGTATGTGGGATTTTGATGATGATTTTTGTGAAAAATGTACCACAGATACTAAAAATGGAATAAATGTTGGAAAAAATTGTAAATTCAGTAAAGACTCATTGCCTCAACATTGGTATACCCCATGAGACTCTATTTACATGACAACTAACAGCATGAGAGCTGAAAAAGTATTGAATTTTAATAAAGATTCTGGTCTTTGTTATCAAAAAAATATGTGGCCTTCTGATTCTGTTTATATTATTAGAGATACCATATTATATTACGGAGATAACCCTTTAGCTTTAAAAACTAAAGACTCTGTTATTTATAAAAACATTAAACACAGAACAATGGTAAGACGCTCTGTAGGCGGCCCTTGGCGTTATGATATGACTGTTGCTACTAAGTTCTTCATAAGAGCAGGTGATACCGTATTTAATGACCCTAACAATGGTTTGCCGCCTAACAGGCTTATTGGTCAAAGATATATTACGATTCAACCAGACCAAAGTTTAGTTATCAAAAGTAAAACTGACTCAGCTTTCTATAATGTATGGTTAGAATATATTCAAGATACTATTCCTATTCACTTGTTAGAACCTTGGCATAAAATATGGAAAAAAGAATTGATGTCTGGTTTCAGATTAGGTGATAGTATAAATCCTGCAGCTCACCGTCAAAAATTTTATGCAGGAACTACTGTAAGATGTTTTAATGTAAGATTAAAGCAAAAAGATATTTGTCATGTCTTAGCTTGCGAAAGTGAAGCTTTAGCTAGTTTAGCTTTACAACCACCAAGTGCTAAAAAATTAAGAAAATTAGGTACACAGTGTTTAGGTGGCGACCAAGACAACTATGGTATTACCTTTGTATTAGATGATACAAAACCAGGCTGTTCAAGAACATTTGCTAAAATAAATTTTGACACAGCATTGAACAAAACTGGATGGGTAGCTGCTGTAGGTGCTAATTTAGCTGGCGGTGGTATTTCTGCAGGTGGCTTACCTCCTACTAGTCCTCCTTATTTGGGCTACCCAATTGGAGGCCCTCCGGGAAATCGATATTCTAAACAATTTACTGTTGATGATATTAAAGACTCAGTAACTGGTTATATAAATGTTGGTTTGATAATAGGAAATGGTATGTGGAGAGATCCAAATGCACCACCAAATGATGATTTGAACTATCCTTCAGATTGTGTTGATACTATTTACTACCCTAAATTTGCAAGATTCCCATTTTTAGATAACAGATTTGTAATTGTTAAACCTAAACAAGGAAACGAGTTTACTAAAATATGTAGAAGAGATACCATTTGTATGGCACTTCTACCTAAAAATAAAACTTATATTCCTGATGTAGCTGAGGCAACTTGGTCATTAGCAGGTGCTAATGTCGGAAAATACTTTAACCAATATTATATCTTAAATGCAATAGAAACCTATTCTCGTTTTCAAAAAATAGCGGCTAAAGATTCTTTGCCTGGCGATTATAAAAAATTAGGTGATTATATTCAAGTAGTAAAACAAAGTTATTTTGATGGTACTACAAAAACTTTAGACAGTCAAAAAATATTGATTTCTAGAGTTGAAAAATGGCATACAGAAGCTGATATTTCTCCTGTATTTGACATTATCAAAGTAATTTTACAACGAAACAATATAGATGTATTTGAACTTACTCCAGCTCAATTATCAGATTTAATATGGAATGGCAAAGGCACATTTAGTGTTCCTTATACAGGCTCAAGAGGTTGTTTAGATACTACAGGATATGGCAGATTTATTAGATTTTATAAAGTAGCTGATCAAAAACAAATATTACATTTCAGAGATACAAGTTTAAGACCAATAGATTCTTGTAAAGGATGGGATGGTAAAAAATACAGTGCTTATTGCTTTACTCCACAATATTCTGGATATTATATTGCTAACTATGGCTTAAGAAGTATTGCACCAGAAAATTGTACTAAACAAACCGGTACTGCTAAAAAAGTAATTGTTGGCTTCTATGGTGTTATGAATTATACAGATACCATTTTATGTCACGGACAATTGGTAACAGCAACACCACAATTCAGATATTTTGAAGTGTATCCTGAAATAACATTCCGATTATTAGACCCAGTAGATTATTGGAGAGATCGAATTTCTGAAGCAGGTAATATTAATAGAGAAGGATATACGGTATGGGATTTGAGTAAAAAAGATGATGGCACAAATTCTAAATCTATATTTGGTGGATTCCCATATAGCGCAGCTGGATTAGGAAATCCTGTTATTAGGCTTGGCGGTATTGCAAGTGGTATATACTACAACAAAGATACTGGCGACATTTATCATATTAGAACTGCTGCAAGTGATAGCTTTGGATGTAAAGATACTTTCCCTCAAGATGTATATGTGAGTGCTGTAAGAGCTAATTTCAGCTTAGACCAAAAACGTCCTCAGTGTAATACTATTATAGAATTATTCGATTCTTCTTATATTATGGATCCATGCAGAGGCCGTTTACCAAACAATGACTCTTGTGATTGGATAGTGAAATGGACTGTAGATTGGGGTGATAAACAAAGAAACTCTGTAAATAATTTCTTCTTAGGATCTTATCCTCCTCAAATAGGACATGATTTCACTAGAAACGGAGCCTTTAGAGTAAGATGGACTGTAGTATCTCGCTTAGGTTGTATTTCTAAAGATAGTATTGATATATACATACCAGGACCTCTTCCATTCTTTGATACCTTTATTCCTCGTAAATACTGTGTTGGTGAAAAAGTAAACTTCTCCAATTTAAGTAAATATGTGAAAAGAGATAGTAGTACTTGGTTATGGTCGTTTGGAGATGGTGCATTTTCTAGTCAATTTGACACTATTACACCTGCAAGTGATACTATAAACCATAGATACAAAAACCCAGGCAGATATGCTGTATTCTTAAGACATTTCTTTAAATTAGTAATAGGCACTAAAGTTAAAACTTGTATGGTTGTATATCCTGATACTACAGGAGGACAAGAGCCAATGTTCTATATCGATATTGTTGGATTTGATACTGTAAAACTAAAAGTAAATAGGATTAAAATATGCCCTGATGAAGTGGTAGATTTAACTGGCCAAGTAAAACCATACAATCGATATTCTAAATACAGATGGAATTTTGGTTTATCTCCTACAGATACGCTTGTAACTTCGGATACATTTCGAACTCAGAGATATTCTAAAATCGGTAAATTCACCATTAAGTTTAAGGGAGATATATCTACCTTCCCTTCTACCGAGAAAATATGTGCTGCAGAAGATAGCGTAATTATAGAAGTAGCTAAAGTGAAAGCTGATTTTGACCTTGATAGCTCAGGTGCTCCTGTGTATTGCTTCAATAATCTTTCTACTGGTGCTACTAAATACAATTGGGGAATATACGGTGATAAAGATGTAAAAGCTGTTAACCCTGCTTCTGCTAGAGGATTCACAATTGATATCGATACCAATAATGCTGAATCGCAGCAAGCTAAAATTTGTAAAGATTACAGAGATTCATTAGGCACGTATTGGGTATGTTTAGAAGCCATAAGTGATATTGGATGTAAAGATACCATTTGCAAAAAATTAGTAAATAATTATGAAGCAGGAATCAAACCTCCAAACGTGTTTACTCCAGAGGGCGGTACCTTCCAAGCGGCAGACGAAGAAGGTAAAACTGGTAATGATGTATTCAATATCATTATTAAAGGACATGACAAATATGACCTTGTGATATTCGACAGATGGGGCGTAAAAGTATTTGAAAGTACTGACAAGAATAATGATTGGAACGGTAAAGTAAAAAATACTGGCGCTAATTGTCCTGATGGTACTTACTATTATATTTTGAGATACAGATTTAAAGGTAAAGACAAAGAAGAACCAATATTGAATGGTATAGTTCAATTATTAAGAGGAAAACAATAATTCTCTAAAATTTTTAAAAGAGCCGCACATAATAAATGTGCGGCTCTTTGTTTTTATAACTATTTTTACAGCGTGTTTGTTCAAAAATATAATACAGAAGATACTATAGCTGCTATAGCTACTGCCGAAGGTGTTTCTGCCATTGGTATTATCAGAATATCTGGTAATGATGCGATTAATGTATGCGCCAAAATTTTTAAAGGCAAAGATTTAAACATTCAGAAATCGCATACCATTCATTATGGTTACATTACAGAAAATGAACATATTTTGGATGAAGTAATGGTTACTATTTTTAAGGCTCCTAAAAGTTTTACCACAGAAAATAGCATAGAAATTAGTTGCCATGGTTCTCCTTTTATTTTAACTCAGATATTACAATTACTTATAAAAAACGGAGCGCGTTTAGCTTTGCCAGGCGAATTTTCACTTCGTGCTTTTGTAAAAGGCAGAATAGACTTATCTCAAGCTGAGGCTGTTGGTGAAATTATAGCTTCGCAAAACCAAGCGCAATTAAATATTGCCTTGCAACAAATGAGAGGAGGACTTTCTCATGAAATTGCTTTTTTAAGAAATCAATTGTTAGAATTTGCATCCTTAATTGAACTTGAATTAGATTTCGGTGAGGAGGATGTTGAATTTGCTGATAGAACACAATTAAATAGTTTAATAGATAAAATAGTTAACCATATTAATCCAATGATACAATCATTTAAATATGGAAACGCTATTAAAAATGGAATTCCTGTGGCAATTATTGGGAGACCAAACGCGGGTAAATCTTCCTTGTTAAATTTACTGTTAAATGAAGACAGAGCCATAGTATCTGAAATAGCCGGAACAACAAGAGATACAATAGAAGAGGTATTGAATATTAATGGTATGTCATATCGCTTTATAGATACGGCCGGGATAAGAGAAACCGAAGATGAAATAGAAAGTATTGGAATAGGAAAAGCGATAAAAAAAATTGAAGAAGCGCATGCCATTTTTTATATTTTTGATTCTAAGGAAACAGAAATTTCTGAAGTTTTTAAAGATTTAGCAATGATAGTAGAAAAAAATGGTGACTCTAAAATTATTGTATTAGCTAATAAATCAGATCTAATATCTGATGAACAAAAAAAACTAATTAAAGAAAATTTAAACTTCAAAAAAATTACACAAAACATAAGTATACAACTAAGCGAAAATTCTGTGTTAGAAATTAATAAACTTAAGTTATTGCTGTTTGAAGCAATTAAGCAGAATAATGAACAAGAAGGACAAACAGTAATTACAAATTTAAGACATTTTCAAGCTTTATTAGATGCAAAAACATCGCTTGATACGGTTGTTTCTGGTTTACAAAATCAGTTTACTAGCGACTTACTAGCCACGGATATAAAAAAAGCGATATATGCCTTGGGAGAAATTTCCGGTGAAATTTCCAACGATGAGGTATTGGCTAATATTTTTGGAAAGTTTTGTATAGGAAAATAGATGTACAAAGTATATAAAAATAAAACACATATAAATCATTAGTAAACAATGTATTATGAATTGTTTTATGGTTTTGCTATAAGTTTGTTTTGTCTTATTATTAGTTTATTTTGATATTTTTGCATTTGCCATTCAGTTCAGTGCTTTTAATTTATATTTGTGCGGCTAGACAGTTTAGTGCTTTTAATTTCCGCACCTCGCTTAGCTAAAAACCTTTGGCAGTAATAATATAGTGAAACGTTAGTTAGAATTATATGACCGACTAATAAACAAAAGGCGGATAACCTGAAAAGCCTAAATTGACAAAAGAGTAAGGTGGCGAATGCTGAAAAGCCCAAGAGTAAGCAAAACTAAATAAAGAGTAAAATGGAACAACAAAACATCAACAAACAAGTGAATGAAAAACCTGAAGAAAAAAAACGACCGACTGCAATTACTGTAATTTGTGTTTTAGGATTTATTGGAGCCGCCTTTGCGATTCCCTTAATTTTCTATGACATTGCTAGACAAATTGGAAGTTGGTATTCGCCTTATTTAGGACTTTCAGTAATAATTTGCTTTGTTTGTATGGTTGGACTTTGGCAGATGAAAAAATGGGCTGCCTATACATACACTGGTTTTGTAGGACTAAATCAAATAGTTCTCTTGACAATGGGAGTATGGAATATTATGTCACTAATAAGTCCTATAATAGTTGTGGGAATTGCCTTAATGCACTTAAAGAAAATGGACTAAAACTTGACCTAAAACGAAGAATAACTACTGCCAACACGGGTTTTTGCGTCAGGCGGGGTAACGTGCAAACTTGGAGCTTTATGCTTCTATTCAAGTTCAGTGC
>JABMMZ010000022.1 GCA_013205405.1 Bacteroidota bacterium
GAAGAAAAATATCAAAAAGATATTATTAAATTAGAACAAATTAAAAGTCAAGGATTAAGCCAAAAAAATATACAGGAAAGGACAAAATATTCTATTGAATTTCTTATAAAAATGCCAAATTTTATTGAAATTTGCTTCAATAACCTTGAGTTTTGTCCTAAATTTGGATATTTTTTAAGTATTTAATTTATTGATAATCAGTTGTTTAAACTCTAATTATCCACATTGTCATATTAAATTTTTGTTAAATGTTTTGTTTATTGGATTGTAGTACCGTATTTTTGCGGAGTAAATAAAAAAGATAAAACTAGTTAAAAATGAAACAAATAAAAATAACAATTTTAACCTTAAGTTTAGTATGTTTTGCAGTATTAGCAAATGCTCAAAATTCACTTAACAGCGGATCAAGTAGTTCAGACACTCCTAAAATTTGGAAAAGACACCCTTATGCATTGCAAAAGTATAACAATGACACTAGAACATCAGATTCTGGTCAAAATTTACAAGCGTCTTATTTTCAAGACAGAAGAGCTAAAAAATGGACTTTAGGTTTATTAGCTGGTACATCAATATTTAATGGTGATGCCGATAAAAAACAATTGGGTTGGGATTTTGCACCATATGTAAAATATTCAATTTCTCAAACTTTTGCTTTAAGAGCTGAATACAACATTGCTAAATTAAGAGGAGAAAGAGATTATCAAAATCCAACTTTGTTTAAAGATAACTTTAAATTTACTAGTTTAGTGCAAGATTGGAATGTACAAATGCATTTTACTTTAGGTAATATATCATTTTTACGTCCATTACGTAAAACACAAATGTATTTATTTGCTGGTGTAGGTCAAGCTTCTTTCAAATCTAGTGCTTCATTTTTAGACCAAAGATTATTTACTGGAGATTATTATTTAACATCATACTATGGTCAAGGTACTCCAAATCCTAACTTAGGAAAAGATGTTGTAGAAATTTACCAAGGTAAAAATATGATTGTACCAACAGGTTTAGGATTCAAACACTATTTAAGCAGTATGTTTGATTTAGGTTTAGAGTATAGACATACATGGTTAAGAAGCGATGATATTGATGTTTACAATACTGCTATTTGGCAAAACAGATGGTGGGATTCTTATGGTTTCCTAAGAGCTAGTTTCGGATGGAAATTCGGAGCTAAAAATCCTCAGCATTATGATTGGTTAAGTCCAGTTGAATCTATATATGATCAAATGACTGACGTTAAAAAGAAAGTAGATTGTTTAGGTAAAGATGATGACAATGATCACGTATCAAATTGTTTTGATCAAGAAAATAATACGCCAGATAGCTGCATGGTATATGGTAACGGTATGGCTGTAGATACAGACAGAGACGGTATTCCTGATTGTAAAGATAAAGAAATCACTGAAATGGATTGTGCAGTAGATGCTAATGGTGTTGCTATTGATTCTGATGGTGATGGTGTTGCTGATTGCAGAGACAGAGAATTGAATTCTTCTCCAGGAGCATTAGTAGATAGAAACGGAATAGAATTGAAATCTTGTTGCAATTGCGATAACATTATGTTCCCAGCTATTACAATTGGTAAAAATTGTTTAACTTACGAAACTAAAATGATATTATATCAAGTAGCTGACAAAATGAAACAATGCCCAGACAAAAAATTAATAGTTAATGGCCCAGCAGGAAAATCATCTAAATACAATGCTACAGGTAATACAAAATGTATGGATGAGGTTATTAAATTCTTAAACGAGAAATTTGGAATATCTCGCGATAGAATTATTACTAACTATAGCGGTGGTACTGAAAACAAAAATACAATTGAAGTTCAAATTCAATAATTTAAATTTTAAAATACAGAAAAGTACTGATTTACTCAGTACTTTTTTTTTGTCTTAGTTTATTTATCTCAAATATTGTTTCAATTCTTTTTAAAAAATAGGTTAACTTATTGAACTATTTTGAAAATATAATCAGTATTAAAATATTATATTTGCATGATTGTGTTTAAGAAATCTATCATTTTTATTTTTTTACTACTGTCTTTTAGTATGTCTGCCAAAGATATTAGAAATGATAGTGTTTCAAAAAATAAAATAAATTTTCTGGATAACAGTATTTTATTTGGAGTAAGCTATGCTTATCAGCAACCAAGCGGTATGCTTTTAAAAAGATTTGGATTTAGTAATTCACTAGGGTTTAGTACTTCTTATAAGTTTGGACCAAATATTTTCATTCAAGGAGGAATAGATGTATTTTTTGGAAGTGATGTTAAAGAAACTGGTATTTTAGACTCTATAACAGGACCAAGCGGCCAATTAATAGATGCTCAAGGTAATTTGATATCTGTAAAACTATATCAGCGTGGCTATGTTTGGCATTTTAATATTGGAAAAATTATACCTTTGAGCAGAATGAATTTAAACTCTGGTTTATTATTTACAGGTGGCTGTGGTTTTATGCAACATAAAATTAAGTTCCAATATAGCAGAGGCACTGTGCCACAATTAGATGGTCAAAATTTTATGGGCTACGATAGACTTACCAATGGTCTTATGATAAGAGGCTTTGTTGGATACCAAAGAATTGACCCTTTGGGTATGTTTAATTATTTTGCAGGCGTAGAATTTTTACAAGGCTATACTTATAATAGACGCTCTCTTAATTATGATACTAGAGTTAGAGAATTAGCAAGACGGAACGATATATTAACAGGTATTAAAATCGGTATTATGGTAAAAATATCTGGCAAACAAGCAGGGAGAAAAAAGGGCGAAAACGATAATTTCTTTGAATAGAAAGAAATGATAAAGTATCCTTATTTATTCATAGTTAATTTGATTGAATTCATTTTGCCTATGGCTTTGTTTTTTGCAAAAAATAAAAAAGTTATTGCTTTTATCAAAGGGCGTCAATTAGTAATTCCAAAATTACAGAAACATACAAATCGTTATTGGTTCCATTGCGCTAGTTTAGGAGAATTTGAACAAGCTAAACCTCTTATAGAAGCTTTGAAACGATCGGAATTGAAAGCTAGTATTGTAATTTCATTTTTTTCACCTTCTGGTTATGAGCAGCAAAAGGATTATAAATTGGCTGATTTAGTAATTTACTTACCATTAGATACGCCTAAAAACGCAAAAAAAATAATAGAATTGTTACAACCAAATGTGGTTGTTTTTATAAAATACGAAATTTGGTATTTCTTACTTAAAGCGTTATTTAACAAAAAAATTCCAGTGTATTTAATATCAGCTACTTTCAGGCCTAATCAATTTATTTTTTCTATTTGGGGTCGATGGTTATTTAATTTGTTGCCCCAATATTCTAATATTTTTATTCAAGATATTACATCCTACAACCTTTTAAAAAGCAAAGAGTTAAATAATATTTTATTAACAGGAGATACACGATTTGATAGGGTATTAGAGAACTCAAAAAATGTAATAACGAATGATATAATAGAAAAATTTAAAATCAATAAATTCTTAATCATATTAGGGAGTAGCTGGGAAATTGAAGAGGATTTAATATTTAATTACCTTTTATTAAAAAAAAGAATTGATTTTAAAGTATTAATAGCACCACATAATGCAGGCGAACTAAACATACAGTCTATTTTAAAAAAATTTGAAGTCTTCAAAGCACAACAATATACTAAATTTGATGAATCTAAAGAAACAAACATACTTATTTTAGATACAATAGGACATTTAGCGTCTGCTTATTATTACGGCAATTTGGCTTTTATAGGAGGTGGTTTTACAGGCGCGTTGCATAATATATTAGAACCGCTTTCCTTTGGATTACTTGTTATAACTGGTCAAAATTTAAGTAAATTCCCTGAAGCGACTTTAGCTGAAAAAGAAGGTGTTTTAAGCGTGGTTTCTAGTCTTAATTTCAATCAACAAATTGATAGATTTTTAGCTTTGGATATTAAAAATCAAAAATTGCTGAATAACCAAGCGAAGGATTTTATCCTAAAAAACACTGGAGCTACTGGTAAAGTGGCAGATATTATAAAAATAAGTTAGAAATTATTTTCAGAAATGTATTTTACCCACTCAATGTATTTATCATTTGTTAATACTCTTGGAAACTTACTTTGAGAGCCATATTTGCCTTGCAACTGCATCCATTCTAAGAAAACTTTGCTTGGTAAGAGTTTTACAGATACATTTTTGAGTGCATGTTTTCTCTCTGTAAGGTAGTCATCATTTAATTCCATTAAGTACGAATCAATTTTAAGACCTACATCTTCGGCATTTATTTTAGCATCATCGCAAGCAATATACCACCGATGAGCGTGCATTTGCCCTTCCGACTCTCCTTTTACAGTATATTCATTAATAGCAATATCAAGTGAGGTACTCAATTTCTCAATTGCTTTATTCATATTGTCTACACTAAGATGCTCTCCACATACACTTAAAAAATGTTTAGTTCTACCCGTAATTTTAATTTCACAGTCTTCTAAATCAACAAATTTTATGGTGTCGCCAATTAAATAACGCCAAGCTCCACTGCAAGTAGTAAGTAAAATAGCATATTCCTTATTCAATTCTACTTGTTTAATACTAAGCGCCAAGGCATTGGGTTTAATATTATTATTCTCATCAAAAAATTGCTCTGTAAATGGCACAAATTCGAAAAACATTCCATTTTTAAAGTTTAATTTCATTCCAACAGCATTTTTCTTAGTTTGAAAAGCTATAAATCCTTCTGATGCTAAATAGGTTTCTAAATACGTTATTGGTTTTTCTAATAGCGCATTCAAACTTTTTTTATAGGGTTCTATCGCCACTCCACCCCATAAGTAAATACTTAAATGTGGCCATAGGTCATGAATGGTTCTTAAGTTATAACGTTTTATTATTTGTTCAAACAAAATTTGTATCCATGCAGGTACGCCCGCTATTAAAACTACGTCCCATTCTGGAGCTTCGTCTACCATTCTGTCTATCTTGTTCTGCCAATTTTTAACGCTTTTTATATCATTAGAAGGTTTTGAGAATCTTTCAAGCCAGTTTGGTACATTACTAGTTGTAATACCGCTTAAATCGCCCGCATAGGTTTTGCCTTCGTCATTAAAGTATAAGCTAGTACTACCGCCTAACATTAAATAGTTTTTTGTTAAATAATCTTTTGGAATGTCAGATTTAGCAATACTTATTACCTGCCTTAAACTGGCTCGTGTTATAGATTTTATCATCTCATGCGATACAGGAATGTATTTACTACTTCCTTCAGATGTACCTGAGCTAAGCGCAAAATATTCTATTTTACCAGGCCACGAAATATTTTCTTCACCATTATAAGCCTTTTGCCACCAATTATGCATGGTTGAATATTCAGAAATTGATACATTTTTTTGATACTCCTTGTAAACAAATTTTGAATTTAGGACATTACTAAAGTTAAATTTTTTACCATATTTAGTATTTTCCGCTTTTAATAATAATTTTTTGAGTGTTCTTAACTGCTGTCTGTATGCTTTTTCTTGATTTAAAGAAAAAGGTTGGGCTAATCTTTTACCAGCACTCAGTAATTGGGTTATTATTTTTTTAGGGAAATAATTAGGCATTCTTTCTGCAAAGTAAAGAAATTTATCTAATATCTAAGGTATTTATTAGCTTATAAATTTTATAAACCGATATAATTAAAATATTTACAATAAATTTGCAAAATGAATAGTGAAAGTGGAGAAAACTGGAAAAAAATTATAGCATTTGTAGAAACAAATTTTAACAAAAAACCAGATATGAACGCTCTGCTTTTTTTAATCGGCATGAGAGAGTTAGGGAATATACCTGAAAATAATTTTAAAAAAGATGATAAAGTAAGTTTAATGCATATTGCTATTTGCAAAATACTAAGCTATAGTGGGCATTATGAACTTAAAGGAAAAGATGACGAAGGCTGGCCACATTGGGAATTAGTAAAACAAATGCCAAATATGAATACCTTTGAGCAAGAAACTTATATCAGAGAACATGTAATCGAGTATTTTTTAGCCGAAGAAATTATTTAAATTCGCACCAATAAAATATAACTATGTATAAATTATCAAAATTAATTTTTGTTGCATTCATTGCAATTATCCTTGAAGGATGTCCTAACTCAAATGCTACTCTTTCAGAAAAAGAATTAGCTGCTACCGATCCATTATTAATCGACAAAAATGCGCCACCAGTTGCAGTAGAACCAGCTAAATTTGATAAAACAGATTATATTCTGGCACATATCAAAACAAATAAAGGTGAAATAGTATGTGATTTAGAATTTGAAAAAACGCCTGTAACTGTTGCTAATTTTATTGGTTTAGCTGAAGGAAAAATAGAAAATTCTTGCAAAACTTTAACTAAACCTTTTTATGATGGACTTACTTTTCATAGAGTAGTAGATAATTTTATGATACAAGGTGGCGACCCAAAGGGGAATGGTATGGGAGATCCAGGGTATAAATTTATGGATGAGTTTGATCCTACTTTAACATTCAATACTTCTGGTATATTAGCAATGGCTAATTCAGGACCTGGTACCAATGGGTCTCAATTTTTTATTACTCACCTTCCTACCGAATTCTTAAATAATAAACACACAATTTTCGGTCATGTTGTTACGGGTCAAAATATTGTTAATGCTATAAAATCAGGCGACATTATGGAATCCATAACAATAGAAATAAAGGGCGATAAAGCAAATGCTTTTGATGCAGTAAGTGTATTTAAAAATAAAAAGGTTAAAACTACTGCAATTCCGGCATCTACGTTAAGTCAAGAATTACCTGAATTTAACACTTGGGTAAAAAAGAATTATCCTAAAGCTAAAAAATATGGTGAAATGTACATTTTAGTTACACAAAAGGGTAGTGGTGCCATACCTAAAAATGGGCAACAAATATCCGCAAATTATACTGGAAAATTTATTGATGGCAAAAAGTTTGATTCTTCTTTAGATGGTGGTGTACCATTTACCTTTAATTTAGGTGCTGGAATGGTAATAAAAGGTTGGGATGAAGGTTTTGCAAAACTTAATATTGGGAGTAAAGCCACATTGTTAATTCCTTATACTTATGGTTATGGCGAACAAGGTTCTCCTGGTAATATACCACCAAAAGCTACATTGGTATTTGATGTAGAATTAATGGGGGCAAAATAAAATCAAAGATTTGCTTTTATACCATTTAGGGTAGTTTGATATTCTTCAGTATTAAATTTTTTTCTTTCAGTAGTAAAATTTAAATCGCCTACCTTATTCATTGGTACTAAATGGATGTGTGCATGAGGCACTTCTAATCCAATTACTGCTATACCTATTTTTACACAAGGTATAGCTTTTTTTAGGGCTATTGCTATTTTTTTTGAATAAATATGTATTTCTCCTAATTGGGCATCAGGCATATCAAAAATATAATCCAATGGGTGCTTAGGAATAATAAGTGTATGTCCCTCAGCTAAAGGATTTACATCTAAAAAAGCTAAGAAGTTTTCTGTTTCATGAATTTTATAGCATGGTATTTCACCACTTATAATTTTAGAAAATAGGGTGCTCATTTTTTAGTTTAAATAGAAATATTTAAAACTTCTAACTTTACAAGACCTGCTGGAACTGTGACTTCAATAACATCTCCAATTTTTTTGCCCAATAAAGCAGAACCAATGGCAGATTTACTCGAAATACGTCCAACTTTTATGTCTGCTTCTTTTTCGGAGACAACAGTATATTCCATTTCTCTGTTGGCTATCAGATTTTTTACTTTTACTTTATGTAGAATATTTACTTTGCTATTGTCTAATTTAGTTTCGTCAAGCACTCTAGCATTAGCAAACATGGTTCTTAAGCCAGCTATTTTAGCTTCTAATAAGCCTTGTGCTTCTTTGGCTGCATCGTATTCAGCATTTTCAGACAAATCACCTTTGTCTCTTGCTTCTGCTATTTGTGCGCTAATAGCAGGTCTTTGCACTTTTTGCAGATGTTCAATTTCTAATTTTAGTTTTTCAAAACCATCTTTGGTTAGATATACAATATCGCTCATATTAATTATGTAAAAAAATAAGCGCTCTCAAGTTATTTTGAAAGCACTTATGCAAATGTAATTATTTAGTTTTAATAAAAACTAATCTTATTTTTTTTATAAAGCAGCGGCTTCTGTTTTAGAGCCTAGTTTAATACGAATACCAAAAGTATGAGTTCCACCAAACGGATTGGTCGCTCTATAGCTGTAATCTATTGCAATAAGACTTGCGTTATCTCTATATTTTTTATTTTCTATTTTTTTACCCAAAGCAAATTGAACTGAAGTACCAAATGAAATACCTGTATAGACATTGCGTCTTAAATCTTTATTGAAAATGTCTTTTTCATAATCAAATCCTGTTCTAAACATTAATATTTCTTTAAAAGCATACTCTAAGCCTACAGAAGTTTGGTTGCTAGAGAAAGAATTATTAGTAAAATTAGCTGCAGCTGTTAATCTGTGCCAATAAAGTTCTTCTTTGCTGTCTAATCTAAAATCGTAAGCAAATCCAATATTTACTAATGATGGCAATTGTGTTCTATCGGCTCTTTGACTAGTGGTAGTTGTAAAAGATTTTCCACCAATATTAGATTTGGTAGCTAAACCATCGCCTTGGTATTTTAAATCTGGACCAAGGTTTTTTATACTAACACCAAAATGAATATCACCTTCTCTTAAAGCTGCTGGATTATCGCTTCTATATTTAGCATCAGATCCTTTAGCATCAGATCCTAATAGATTTGTAGCATATTGTATACCAGCATCTAAAGCAACACCGCCAGTTCTTACATCAGGTGTACTTTCGCTAATAACTTTAAAATTTAAACCTGCCGAAATTCCTTTTCCGAAATTATAGGCATAGCCTAAGTTTATATTACTTATTGAAGGTTTGTAAGTTCCTAGTCCACCGTCAGGTTGCTCTACAGTAGTAATAGGAATTTGACCAATAGCAAAAGACATAACACTTAATCCAAGAACACCGCTTTCGCTTATTTTTTGGGCAAACCCAAAAGAACTAATATTGATATTAGTACCAACCAGCCAAGCAGTTCTGCTAAATGCTAAATCAGTGCCATTGGTTTTCCCTAAACCAGCAATATTTTGATAAAAAGATTCAACGCCAGCAACACCAGCTGAATTAGAATTAGCCATACCACTTGATTGACCCCATCCATTAATTAGTAGTTGTGTAAATCCAGCTTGTCCAGACCTTACAGGACCTTGCGCCATTAAATTATGAAAGCAAAATGTAATGCCAACTGCTGCTATATATTTTAAAAATTTGTTCATTTTGTTTTAAATTGTTTTTAAGTATTAATAGGTATCTAAATCTAATTGACGAATAACACCATACCATTTTAATATTTTCTCTCCTAAGTCACCGCAATCTACATGAATAATGTACAAGCCACTGCCAATAGGCACTCTACTGTCATTTTTCAAATCCCAATCTGCATAAGTTGTTAAATCATCTTTTTTAATCTTTCTTACTAAAGTGCCACTTAAAGTGAAGATAGAAATAGTGCATTTAGGGGGCAAGTTTGTAAATTTAACTTTATTATCTATTGGTCCTGATTCATATTCAGAGGTAGCATAATAAGGATTAGGTACAACATTGATAGTACTTACAGATTTTTTACCAGTTTCTTTATTTTCGTTGTTATAAACACCTTCAGTATTAAAAGTATATTTAGGTAATGCTGCGGCACTCGTATCAGGACTAAATTTATTATAAGGTTTACGCATATTGATAGAAATACTCACATCATTTGGCGGTACGCCATTTTTTAAATTAAATCCTGGAGTAGCCATTGATGGAATTACCCACATAGCTTGCGAAAAGACTCTACGTTTGTCAGTTGTGTTAGGATTGGTATTTGGTGCTGCTACTGCTAAACTTGACGCATAAACAGAACCTTCATCGTAAATTGGCCCTTTAAAATTTCTTCCTGTCATACCATTATAGCTACCCATTATATAAATATAGTGCTTACCACCAAAATTAAAATAATTATTACTGGTTAAAAAACTGCTCGTTGGGTTCCATATCATGTCACTTCCATTATCGTTTGGTAAATAAGAATCTTCACCAAACATGATATTTAATCTTTCGCCTGTTTCTAAATTTACTGCATAGCCAGGGAAATAACTTCTACCTCTTTCTGATGGGTCATCTTGCCATCTAATAAACTCACCTGTAGATGTATTATAGATAGGCTTAACAGAATTGTGCCAACGCATATTAAATTTCTCCATATTACCTTCAGTCAATGTTTTGTCTTCTCCCATTTCTAATACCACACATTTAGTCCATTTGCGCACATCGGAGGTCATTACTAGTTTTATACTTGATAATTCTAATAAAGGATTGTCATTAATGGCATTGTTTTTCCAGGCCATACCAAAGGCAATTCTACCTGCTGCATTTGTACCCTCTACTCTAGAACACAAAGCATAAGGGGCAATTCTTCTATCCCATATTTTTTCAAAAACTTCATTTGGGTCATAGGAATCTACACCATCATTAGTATTATCAAAATCAGCTACCATATCATCCGTAAATAAATCAGGCGTTGCACTTTTTAAACCTTTGGTACCACTTCTTATCCAATTGAAAGGTACTTGAAAAAAGCTTTCAGTATTATCATTGTCAATTACTGCTGTCAACCATTGGTTAGAAGGGTCAGCAAAAGTAACATTATAAGACAATAGACCATTGGTAGCATCATCAGGATTATGAGGGTTTCTACCAGGTGTTTTTACTTGTTGTACTTCAACAGCTAGTCCCCAATCGTTTAAATTATTTTTTAATTTAGTAGGGCCTTTAAAAGGAAATCTACCTTGCACTGTTTCTACTTTATTATTAATGGTAGTATCAGAGTATACAGATTCGTTGGTTGTTAAATTTGTTAATACCCACCAGCTTCTTTGAGAAATAGAATCTTGCCAAGGTAAAGTGCCTTTAGCAGCCACTCTTAAATTGGTAGGCTCAATAAATTTAAATTCAAAATTAGCTTTAGGCACTTTAAGAGGATCAACCACTTTAATATGGATAGGTCCTTTTCCACCTAAATAAGTTGGTGTAGCTGCTTTATTGTTTTTTAAGATATCATTAATCGTTTCATCACTAAATTCTAAAATTTGTCCGCCATTACCACGTCCTTTTATTTGGGTAATAGCAGGGCCATCGCCATATTTAGCTTGCGTATTACTACCAAATGCTTCAGACTCTATTTTATGTGGAATCAAGCTTATTTTAACAGGCGTGTTAGAAGGTAAATATTGAATAGATGTTGCCCAAGTTTCTGGTTTGTCAGTAGGATTGGCAGGATCAAAATTTGGGTCGTTTATACAATTACCATAAGGAATAACCAAGAAATAATAGGTTTTATAATTTACCAAAGTTTTGTTAGAGCCCATTGCAAAGGCATCTTCTTTTATAGAGAAAGTTCTATTCAAACCAATATTATTCCCAGTTACTTTTAGTTTTGGGATATCCAAGCCTACCTCATTATCAAATTCTCTATTGATAAGTGTAGAATACGCATCTTTAATATCGCATTGTGCCACTAGTACCGCTTTATCAATATCATCTAATTCACTGTTAGATACGCTACCATTTTTTAATTGGTAAATCATATAACCTTGAAATTTATAATCTAAATTAATTTTTGTAATATTAGCTAAGGTTTTTACAAAACGCTCTTCGTATTTTTCAGTAATTTCTGAATTTAGAACTTTAATTACAACTTGGTTTTCCAATTCTTGCGATTCAATATTGGTTTCAGCAAATTGAGGACCTCCTAAAATTGAGAATTTATTATCATACACTTCTTGTGCTTTATCACTAGCCCTTTTTAATAAATTTAAAGAACCTGTAGCACCACCTTTATTGGCCTTAGCCCATACTACAGCAACAGTTACATTGTTTACTGCACCATGAAATAAACTAAATGGTCCAGCAGATTGAAGGAAACGTCTGTCACTTGGAGTATTGCCTGAACTTCTTTCGTTCCATCTTGGTAAGCTAGAAGTGGCAGGATTTGTACCATCATCAAACATATATTTTGTACAAACGGAACCACCAACACCATTGCCACCATAGGTCACACAATTGCCATTTTGCCATTTTGCTTGTAGGTAGTTGTAAAAATCAAGTGCATTATTAGGATTTCCATTAATTGGATCACTATTATTATTGTAATAAATAAAGGCACCCATACCTAAAGTATTGCCTAAAGAATCTTTTGGTCCTTCAAAAAAATCTACTCCAATACTTGGAGGGTTTAAACCATAACCTAAAACACCTTCATCATTGTCATCGCCATTGTAGCAATATCCTAAACTTCTAGTTACATCACATCCAACATAATCATCAGAATAATTTCCTAAATCAGCATCTACCCATTGACCAAAGTAAGTATTATCTAAAGCCTCAAAGCCTCTGTTTACAATTTTAGTTCTATAAAATGTAGTATTATTCAACTCATCTAATGTTTGGTAGGCAAACGCAGTAGTTTGTAACTCTAAACCAATTGGAATACCACCTGTTTCGGAGTGTACGTTACCTCTGTCGTTATATACAAACCAAATCATTTGATCAGGTTGGTCTTTTGGTAAGTTTTTACTTGGGTCTTTTGTATCATCTAATACAGGATAATCGCCTAACTGAGGCTCATAGATACCAACAGTACCTGGTCCGCCATTGGTAGCTCTATCAAAAAATGGAGCTAAATCTTCTGTTTGGTTTGTTGCCATAGGAACTGAAGAGTTTCCTCTTGCTGGCCAATCTAAAATTCCTTGAGAAATAATAACATTGTTTGAGTTTTGTTGTGCTAAAAGTTCACTTTTATTTACTCTAAACATTTTATTCCAACTTTCGCATCTTGCTGGATCAGTACTTACGCCATTAGTATCTAAAGTACCAGGAAAATAATCGTTTCCAGTTTGACGGTAAGTCATGGCTGCAATACGCAAGTTGCCATCACCTCTGCTTATTCCACCTATCCATAAAGAACCTGCGAATAAGGCATGTTTTCTGGTTTCAGTAGAACCTTCTATTAGCTTTGGTATTTCGTATTTAGGGTTGTTTAAATCCCACCACATATCTCCTCCGTTTAAAATCAAAGTTCTAACGTTGTTGATATCTAACTCTGCTTTTGCAGAAGCGGGTTTACATGTATTTGCAAAGGTATTGGCCCCTCCATAATAAGTATTGTTTGGTGTTTTGCTTTTTGGCGAGAAATTTTTAATTTCTGCTGCATTAACATTTACGGCTATTAAAACAATAGCTGCAAATAATCCTGATTTTAAAAAAACATTTTTCATTTTTAATTTTTTTTTAACAATTGATAATTTTAATTTCTAGTTTAGAAAAATAATTTAGCTCCTAATCTCATAAAACGTGGACCTTGGTAGAAACCAGGGTTGTTTACGGCAGTATTATAATAAAAGCGATAAGCATCGGCACTTAATTGAGTTTGTAAAGCTTGTTGTCCTTTTGGAGAATTTAAAAAACCATCGTCTTTCACACTTCCAGTATAAGGCCAAACACTGTTTACATTTTGGGTATTTAATAAATTAGTTACAAAATAATAAACTTGTAAATTTAAGTTTCTGTCTTTTGTACCTTCTTTATTGGTTAGTTTAATTGCAATATCTTTAGAAACATTTAAACTCATATTAAACTGCCATGGTAAACGAGAGCCAAAAGGTGTACCTTTTATAGGTGATACATCTACAGCGCCTTGCTGAATTGGTTGTAACTTAGCTGTATATGGCAAACCTGAAACTGCCGCATACGTTATTGTAAAATTTGTATTAGCAAATATTTTTTTACCACCGATTAGGGGGCCAGTATATTTGTATTTTGCTTTATCTTTTCCTACACCTTGGTCGCCAAAAAACTCCCAATTAATATAGCCTTTCAATTGATGGCGAATGTCTAAATCTCCTAAAGGGAATAAACTTCTTAAATTTGGTTGATTGCTAGATATTAAGGCTCTATTAGAACCAATAGATGCGCCCGTTCCGTCTGCAAACTGAAGTGTGTAATTGGCATTCAAAGTAATGTTATTTTTTGCTTTGTAATCAAATTCAGCAGTAAAACCTTTGACAGTGCTAAAATCTATATTACTGTAACTTATATAATTTTGAACAGGAGAGGTGTGACTTAAAAAAAATTCATTTACATCGTTTTTTGTTTCCTTGTAATAAGTCATCAAACTTAATAAAGTTGATTTATTTAATTGTTGTTTAAAGCCTATTTCATAAGCTGTAGTTATTCTAGAGGTTAGGGCAGGATTTGCAACTGTTGGAGATGATTTTCCGTTAATAAAAAAGTAATCGTCTATTGTAATTTGGTTTGCATTTGGTCTTTGAGCCAATACATCATAACTTGCAAAAAACAAACTGGTTGGATTTAGCGGAAACTTAAAAAATATACGTGGTAAAACGTTTACTTTAGGTTGGTAATCTTTAAATGACGCTTCAGTAATTTCTGATTGATTTTTATCTACCAAAAGAGGTTTAACACTTCCTCCAGATTTAGCTGCAATAAAATCTCCAGTAGTTAAAATACCGCTTTCAGAGTACCATTGGTTATCTTTTCTATAACCTACTATTTTTGGGTTGATACTTTTGTTATCATCTACATAAACAGCATAATCGCTACCAATATTGCTTGGGTGTGTTACAGGATTGCCTCCTAATTTATCTACTTCGCCTGCTGTTTTAACAGGATAGATAGAGTATGGATCTTTTAAAACAATTTGGTTAGCATCATAGCGTTCTAATCTTAAACCTAATCTAAATTCTAAATCTTTGAACATGAATTTATCTTGAAACCAAGCGGCAGTGTATATTGGCATAAAAGCACCAATACTTCGTTGTAATTTATTGTTGATAAAATCGTTTACACTTGGACGGCCACGCAATCTTTTACCTTTATAGTCGAAGCCATTATAGCTAACATAAGCGCCAGATCCATTACTAAGCAATTCATCAGCACTGAACATATTAATATTAAAATCTGAAGGCTTATAAGAATTAATATCTAAAAAAGTGGTTTGGTTGATTTTTTTACCATAAATATCTGTTGCTCCCTGATTAATCAGCTTGGTTCTAAACTCTTTGTCAAATGTGCTTTGAGCAGCAGAATTTACCAATCTATTGAACCTTATAGTATCTCTAAATACACCATTAGCATCATAAGATACTATAGCATTGCCTGTTATTTCTCCATTGATTCCAAGTTTTGGTTTATCTAATTCAGTGATATGGCTATTGGCCAATTGCCCCATTAATCTCCAAAGATTATTTGCATTTAGTCCATAGCTTCTGCTTACTGTTTGCTCATATAAAATACCAAATTGCAGACTATGTGAGCCTCCGGCTTCTTTACCTTCAGTTACTTTACCTGTTAGTACAGTTTGCCCTAAAGCATATAAAGTGTAACGCTCTGCTTGACTTTTACTAAAACCAGCTAGTTGAGTTCCTGGGGTATTAAATAATGAATAGATACTGTTAGGATTATAACCATTCAATAAGCCTTGTTGACGCAAAATATCATCATCTGTTGTTATTCTGCCACCTTGTTCTCTGGTTTTGTCAAACAAAGATTGGGTATAATTACCTCTTACTTGGTTGATGTTAGCTCTTGTAAATTTTATAGAAGTATCTCTAAAACCTACTTGCTCATAATAATTTTTAAGAAAAACAGTATCTCCATTCTGATCTACAAATCCTTTAGAAGTGCTATTTGAAAAAGCAGCCGCAGAATAGGCCGCAGTTGGAAAATGTCTAAATTGTCCTATATAGCCGTAACTAAAAATATCATCTCTAAAATTTGCATCTTGGGATTTGGCCCAAGTAGATTGATAATCTAATCTAACTTCAATGGCCGTTTTATTTAATGTTGCACCAAGGGCTTTTTTTGCAGCATCGGGATCTTTGAATCTTTGTAGAAATTTAACATATCCCAATACATCTGTTCTAGTTGATAAAGGATTGTTTCTATAAGCCATTAAATAGGAAGATTGACCAGATGTGGCTAATGAGTTGCTATAATTAAAATTACCAAACACACTTAGTGTGGCTAGGTCATTTAAACGGAAATCAAATTTAGCACTAGCACTTGATGCATAAGATCTTCTATTATTTCTTACTTTAACTAAATCGTAATCATCCTCTGTTAAATAATTGGCTGCATGCACATAGCCACCGTCTTTATTCACAATTAATGGATTTCTTTCAAGTTTATTTAATTTTTCATCATTAATTTGTGTGTAAGGAATATAACTTGCACCATCCCTGTTGAATGAAAAATTGGCAGATAAGATCATGCCAGCAATTGGAATTTTTTTTATTTTAGCATTACCTGTTCCATTAGGATCATACTTTTTGTTTTCTTTAAATAAAATTGGACGACCCATTGAAAATTCAATTAAATTACTATGGTACGGATTGAACATACTTGAACTTTGAATTTCTAATGCGGTGAATGGTTTCGGATTAACCCCTCCTCTAGTTGAAATTGCTACACCAAGACCAGTAAAATCTCCATATTGTGCAGGAATTCCACCTTGTAAAATATCCACTTGGTCACTCGAACTTTGAGCTAAACTTGGATTAATTACTCTAACGCCATCAATAAAATAAACGGTGCCATCTACTCTACTACCTCTTCCGCTTAGTCCACCAGCTGTTCTGGTAATACCTGCACCTAAGCCAGCTAATGAGTTAAAATCTCTAAATCCACTTTTTCTAAGAATTTCTTTATCAAAAGTGGTTGAGTTTTGTGTTTTTTGTAATTTAGTACCTAAAACATTTTTAACTACTATACCCGCACCAGTTGTAACAGGCTCTTTATCAGTTTTAATTAAATTTTTAAGGTAAATATATGCAAGCTTGGTTTCACTAATTGCAAGCGAAAGTGATTCAGTTGTATCAGATTTAAAATCAGGTTTATCTGTAATTAAAATGTAGTAACCAGGGGCTAATTGATCAAACATATAACTGCCTTGAGCATCAGAAATTTGCTCAGCAATACTAAATTCAAACTTCGTATCATCAGCATTAAATATTCTTATGATTGCTCCCGATATTCCTTTTTGAGTTTTTGAATCATTTACAGTACCTTGCAATGTGCCCACATTGGTTTGTGCTGATAATTTATTTTCTGCTAAAAAACAGAATAACGATAGTAAAACAATTTTTAAAGTAATCTTTATATTCATTTTTGTAAATTTTATATTTTTCTTAATTTTAATCCTAATTTGTTTGACTTTAATACAAAAGTTAATTTTTAAAAGAGTGGCAATTTCTATTATTTTTTTGATTTTTTTAACTTTCGTCCGATTTATTTTTTATTTCGTCTTGTATTCAATTAATTTTTCTGCTAAAACTAGGGCTATTCTTTCATAACTTTCTTTTGTCCATCCAGCAACATGAGGTGTTAAAATAACATTGTCAGATTTCATTAAATGCTTGTTTTTATTGGCTTCTTCTATAGAATAAGTACTTAATCTTTCGTTTTCTAAAACATCCGATAAAAAACCATTAAGTGTGTTATTAATTAAATTTTCTAAAATTATATTAGTATCTACAATTTTTCCACGTGAGGTATTTATGAGTGTTATTTTATTTTTAAAACTACTCAAAAAATCTTGATTTACCATTCCAATTGTTTCTGTCGTTAAAGGAATGTGCAAGGAAACTATATCAGCTTTGTTTTGTAATTCGGATAAGCTGACTTGTTTTGCATAAGCATTAATAGGAATATCTAGGTACTTATCGTAAAAAATTACTTGACAATTAAATCCACTTAGTTTCTTTGCAAAAGCACTGCCTGTATTACCAAATCCTATTATGCCTATTGTTTTTCCGCCAATTTCAAAACCTCTATTTTCCTCTCTTTGCCAAAGGTTCTGTTTTATTTCGTTATGTCCTTTAACAATATTATTGCTAAATGCAAGAAGTAAACCAACAGCGTGTTCTGCAACTGCATCTCTATTACCTTCTGGGGCATTTAATAAACTTATATTTTGAGAAAATGCTACCTCCTCGTCAATATTATCCATACCAGCACCGCCTCTGGCAATGCATTTTAAATTAGGCAAATTTTGAATAAGCGCTTTGGTAAATTCTACCTTGCTTCTAACTGCTACAATATCAAAATCTTTTATTTTAGAAATGGCTTCATCTCCAGAAATATGAGGTAAATAAGTAACGTTAAATCCTGCATTATTCAATTTTTCAACAAAGATTGGATGAAAATCATCAATAATAATAATGCTTAAAGGATTTAATTTGGTCATAAAGGGGCGAGAAGATAATAAAGAGCAAATAAACAAAACGTAAACCATATAAAAAATACAAATTACTCGCCCCTTCAGAACCATTGAAAACACACACTTAACATTTTTAAACAACCCGCTCATTTGTAAACAGCTTTAAAACATTTGACAATATAAATTAGACAAACGCTGCAAAACCATAGATAAAATGTTTAATATTTTGAAAAACAGCGTTTTAAATTTACTTGTTAAGTACTTCAAAAAGTATTTCTCTGCTTTTTAAAGTGAAGTTTTCATTAACATGGTATTTGAAATAAGCTATAAGCGCTTCAATTACATCATGTCTTAGAAGTACTATTGAAGGTAATAGTTCCAAATCTTTATTTAAAATATGAAATATGAGGGAACTAATTTCTTTATTTGCTATGGCTTTATAAGTATTTTTTGAATCTGAGTTTTGAATGAAAACCCCATTCTGAAGATCTAAAACATAATTTTCAGTATAACTTTCACAATTGGGCGCGCAACCAAAATAATGCAAAATATAAATCATTATTTGTGGCAATTGCCAAAAATGCCCTTTGTCATTCAATAATGGAATTTGATAATCATAGAGATAGTTAAATAGAGCAGCATTCTGCTCATTTGTTTTCAAAGTTTGATTTAATATCTCTGTAATAATATTATACAAAGCTTTTTGATGAAAAGATTGGTTGTTGAAATGGTATAAGAAATTAAGCTCTTTAACATTAAATAAATTTTTGCTAGATGAATAATTAAAGGTTAGCTCTAGTACATTAAGTGCCTGAATATGGGAGGGTTTGATATAGCCTTTATTGGCATAAATTTTTGGAAAATAAAATCCTAATAAACCAAATTCATGTGTAAATATATTCACAATAGCTGAATTGTCGCCATATTTTACAGATTTAATAACAATGCCTTTGGTTTTAGAAAGCACCCGTTTATTTAATAAATAATATTTTACCTAAGCCAGTCTCTGTGCCATCTGTATTGATACAAAAAGCTAAATATACCCCTGTTGATGGTCTTTCACCACTCAAAGTTTTGCAGTTCCATGTGGCCATTCCTCCATTGGAATAAGTTTGATAAACCAATTGTCCATTAATATCTGTAACTTTTACTAAAGTATTATCCATTAAGCCAGTAATGGCTATATCACCATCAAAATCTGGTCTTACAGGGTTAGGGAATATTTTTACATCATTAAAATTCTTCTTCGAAAGTAAAGCATCTGATTGGTATGAAATGATACCATTATTGGTGCCAAAGAAAACTTCACCTGTTTCGTCCATTATACCAATGCTTTTTATTTCATCTGTCATTAGTGGTGAATTATCTTTTGTAAAATGAAGCAATATAGTTTGACCATCATCTCCAATTAACCAAGCGCCATTATTGGTGCCTACCCAACGTCTATCAGCTCCGTCTATGGTGATACAATTTATATATTCTGGCCCAAGTAAATAGCCTCCTAAATTAGTGCCAGCTTCTACGCCAATAGTAATCCTTTGCGCATCGTAATTACCTCCGGTAAATAAATTGTTTGGATTTGCTATTCTACTGTAACCTAAATCGCTTCCTACTAAAAGTTCTCCCAATTTATTGAATGCAATACTGGTAATATTAGAGGATGGTAAATTACCGCTGCCTTTGTTAGTAGTAAGTGGGTATATAATATCATCTGTTAAAGTAGCTGTTCCTTTATCGTTATAAACTACAATAGGATTGCTGGTATTAGGACACATTATCCATTTATTATTTTTACTATCAATAATAATTTTAGAATTTCCTGTAACAGGGAGCTTATAATTAAACCAAACACCTTTATTTGTAAATTGAAGTAATGAACTATCAATCCCATAATTACTTACCCATAAATTATTGTTTTTATCAAGTGCCAATCCACTTATAGTAGTATATAGATTGCCAATACGCTTGAGCGGAGAATTAGTATAGTCGTAATTTTTTACAGGATTTCCGTTTATTAAATGTAACAAACCCTTGCCATGGGTTCCTATAAAAGTATGTCCATTCGTTTTACTTGAAATAATATCTCTATAGTTAAAAAGTTTGTCAGCAATAATATTGCGATCTGGATAGTTCCAGTTAGTATTATTAAAAATATAGTATTGATCATAATTGTCATCTGGAAATCCTCCTGGGGTAACCCAAAGGTTATTATTTACATTAGAAAAAGCAAAATTTTTATTTGAATTTGGGCCGTTAGGGTAATAATTGATTTCGCCTATACTGCTCATTACTACCATTCCATTAAAAGGACTTGAGTACCAATAATTTTGATCAAAATCCAACAAACACTGATTTAATTGATTAACCGGCTTGTATGTTTTTGTTCCATTTAGGTCTTCAGTTATAATATGTTTTCCATAAACCCCAATTAATAATTTATCATGACAAACATCTATATTAGAAATAATAAGTGAGGCATAATTTTCATACAATGACCATGCGAAATTTTTGTATATAAATAATTGACTATCAATTTCAGTATAAAGATTTTGGTTGAATGCAGTTATAAATTTACTTTTTTTAGTAATACTTTTTGTTTGAATCCAATTATTGAAGTCAGATAAATTAATGTTGCTATTAGTAGAAGTATGTATAATACCTAAATCTGTAGAAAGATAAATGCTGTCTTTTAAAACGGCAGAATTGTAAATTGGAATTGTATTGCCATTTGGCCCTATATTTAAGTATGAATTTCGTATTTCATTTTTAGAAATATTATATTCAATTAATCCAAACGAACAACTTAAATAAGCAATTTCTCCAACAATATTAATTTGATTTATTTTTTTAATCCCATTTATTGTTTTGCGCTTAATATCCTCATTGATAATTATTTTATTGTTTTTTACAATTTCAATGGTACAATCTTGATAAACTATAATTAAAACATCTAATTTTGTATCATATTTTAAATCAGAGACTATGTAACCATAAAAACCATTAGCTTTAGAAAGCCTTTCAACACTGCCCTCTGATATTTTATAAATAAATAAACCATTAGAAGTAGCACAGTAAATTTTATCGTCCGTTTCTGCCGCCTTAAGGACATTTTTGTACGAAAAATGAACTCTCCATTGGCCAATTGGAACAGGTGAGTTGTTGGCTATTAATGAATTAGTAAAAATCAGGCCAAAAAATATATAAAAAGAAAACTTTTTGTTCATCATTGGTATTAACTATTTTTTTGAAAATAAATTTTGTTTGGCATAAAAAAAGTACTTTAGTTTGTAAAGTATTAAAGCGCAAAAATATCTCTATTATTTAACATTATTTGCAATTACATTTATTTTTTTGAATGCATAGTTTAGAAAACAAACACCTCCTCCGTCTCCGGGAAATTAATACAGTAATTTACGACAGGCAAATAGTTCTAACTGATCCAAATATTATAAACGGTACTTTTTGGCGACCAGGTTTGCCAACAGGTTGGCCAACGAATGAGCAAAAATTAGAGGGAATGACAGGATATAAAACGCTTTTATTAAAAGATATTGGCACTTTATAGAATCTCTGCAGATTTGTTAAGTACATTTTTTACTACTCAAGGATTGCATATTACATTGTATAGATTTACTAATAATGAAGTAGTATTTGGAAATAGAACTTTAGATTTTATAACCTATTCTTCATACTCAGGCTTGTTTAAATTCAAACCAAGTTTATAAAATTCAATAAAAATAAAATACTTAAAGGGGTTGAATTTATTCAGCCCTTTTTTTTATTATTAGTTGGCATTTTCACTTACTTTTGCTACCTTAAAATACGTTTATGTGGAATAGTATAGCTAGTTTTATTTTGCGCCATCGATTTTGGTTATTGCTTTCAATAATAGCCCTTACGGGATTAATGGTATGGCAAGCAAGTAAGGTTCAGGTAGGATATGGAAACAAAAAAATAATTCCAGTAAATGATCCTGATTATATTGATTATACCAAATTTCAAAACACATTTGGCGATGATGGTGGAATAATAATTATTGGTATAAGCACTGATAAATTATTTAAATTAGATGTTTTTAATGGATGGTATGATTTAGCTAATAGTATTAACAATATTAAGGGTATTGATAAGACAGTTTCAATTACAAAACTGTATAATATTTCTAAAAATAATTCAATTGGAAAATTTCAAGTAGGTGAACTTTTAAGCCAAAAACCGCAAACCCAATTGGAATTAGATAGTTTGAAAACGATTATTTTGAATTTAAGTTTTTATAAAGATTTATTGTATAAGCCAGAGACCAATACTACGCTCATGGCCATAACAATGAATAAAAAAGAGCTAGATTCTAAAAACAGAATTAAAATTACAGATAGTATTGTAAGTACACTTAATGTATTTGCCAATACCTATAATGTTGAAACACATATTTCAGGATTGCCATATGTTAGAACTGTTGTAGCAACTAAAGTCAGCAAAGAGTTATCTTTTTTTACAATACTTTCTGCAGCGCTAACCGCTTTTATACTTTTAATATTTTTTAGATCTTTTAACGCTGTTTTTTATAGTATGGTTGTTGTAGTTATCTGTGTAATATGGTGTGTGGCTTCTATTAATTTATTTGGGTTTAAGGTTTCTCTGCTAACAGGTGTAATACCTCCATTAATAGTTGTAATTACAATACAAAATTGTATTTACTTACTCAATGTTTATCATTTTGAATTTCAAAAACATGGTAATCAGGCTCTTGCTTTGTCTAGAGTGATATCAAAAATTGGCTTGGCATCATTTTTAACAAATATTACGACTGCAGTTGGTTTTGCAGTATTTAGTTTTTCTGGAAGCGAATTGTTAGATCAATTTTCTGTTGTATCTACTGTAAATATAATAGTTGTATATGTTTTATCACATATTATGATTCCTACTATCTTTAGTTATTTAAAACCGCCAAGTCAAAAGGAAATTAAGCATTTGGATAGAAAAATATTAGCAGGTGTGCTTGGTTTTGTAAATAAAATTATAGTTAGCAAAAGGAAATGGGTTTATATCACTACTTCTATTTTGTTAGTTATATCATTTGTAGGTATTTCAAAAATAAAAACGGTTGGTTATATGTTGGATGATATTCCTAAAAATGACCCTGTTTATTTAGATTTAAAGTTTTTTGAAAAAAATTTCAAGGGTGTAATGCCATATGAAATTTCAATTAACACCAAGATAAAAGATGGTGTTAAGGATTTACAAACACTTCAAAAAATAGATAAATTGCAAAAAAGAATAAAGTTGCACCCAGAATTTTCTCGAAGTATTTCTATCGTTGATATGTTAAAATTTAGTAATCAGGCGTATAATGACGGAGATCAAAAACGGTATATTATGCCTAACGTAATTGATATTTCAGAAATAGTATCTATGCTGCCCAAAAATAATGATAGCAGCAATTTATTAAAAAGCATGGTGGATAATGATTATCAAATAGCCAGAGTTAGCATGCAAATAGCAGATATTGGATCTGAAAAAACAGCAGAATTAAATAAAACTGTGAGAGAACAAATTGATTCAATTTTCCCTAAAAATGATTTTGATGTTAATATTACAGGTACCACCGTTATTCAAATGAAGGGAAATGATTATTTAGTATCAAACCTTTCTAGTAGTATGCTTTGGGCCTTAGTAATTATTTCTATTATGATGACCTTTATGTTCTTTTCTTATAAAATGACCTTAATTTCCTTAGTGCCAAATATTATTCCGTTGATAATAACGCTAGGAATAATGGGTTTCATGGAAATACCTTTAAAAAATAGCACTATCATCGTATTTAGTATAGCCTATGGTATTGTGGTAGATTTAACAATTCATTTTTTAGCGAAATATAGAATGGAGCTAAAAAAACAAAATTGGAATATTTTCCCTTCTGTTACGCATACTGTCGAGGAATCTGGTTTTAGTATGATATACACAACAGTGGTTTTATTTTTTGGGTTTGTGATATTTGCATTTTCTACATTTGGTGGTACTGTAGCTTTAGGCGTTCTAACTTCTATTTGTTTAATCATTGGGTTGCTTACCAATTTATTTTTACTGCCTAGTATGTTATTGTCTTTAGAAAAAAGCATGAATATGAAGAAGGAACTAGAGAATGCTTTAATTGAAGAGGAAGATTAATTTCAAAAATGGCTATTAAAAAAACACAAATTCAATCCTTAGAAGGTCCTCAAAGTAGATTAAAAGAACTTTGGTTTACCGTAAAAGTAGCTTACCAATTTATAAAAGGCTTTAGAGTATTGCACTTTGTGGGGCCATGTATTACTATTTTTGGTTCAGCACGCTTCAAAGAAGATCATGAATATTATAAAGCTACTGTTAGAATAGCGGGTAAAATAGCAGAAGCTGGCTTTACAATAATGACAGGTGGAGGCCCCGGAATTATGGAAGCAGCCAATAGAGGAGCAAGAGAAGTAGGCGGAAAATCTGTAGGTTGTAATATTCAATTGCCTTTTGAGCAACATGAAAATCCTTATTTAGATAGGTTCGTTAATATTAAATACTTCTTTGTTCGTAAAGTTTTATTGCTCAAGTATTCTTATGGGTTTGTATGCATGCCAGGTGGCTTTGGCACTATCGATGAATTGTTTGAAACTATTACCTTAGTGCAAACTAATATGATATTGAAGTATCCAGTAGTAATTTATGGTACTGCTTATCATACAAAATTAATTGAGTACATCGAAGATATGAAAAAGGCTGGCACTATTAGTGCTGAAGACACTAATTTATTTTTAATTACAGATAATGAGGATGAATTAGTAGACTATATTCTTAAACACACCATTAAACCATTTGG
This sequence comes from Bacteroidota bacterium, assembly GCA_013205405.1. Taxonomy (GTDB): domain Bacteria; phylum Bacteroidota; class Bacteroidia; order NS11-12g; family UBA955; genus JABMMZ01. Next base: position 25,157 of record JABMMZ010000022.1, read on the forward strand.
ATTGAAATTAGCCAAAAATAAGAGTTGGTGGCTTGGTGAATAAAATTTTCTTTTTTAAATTTTGTTATAAATAGCCATTAATTTTTGACTATGTACTTCTATAGAATGATTTTTAATAATATCTGTATGGGCTAAAATACCTTTTTCTTTTATAGAACCTGGGTTCGATAAAATTTCCAGTATAATAATCAATAGTTGCTTTTCAATATTTAAAATGAGTTTGTTAGGATTGCTTATGTCGGCATCATAGCTACCTTTGTTTTTTGTATGAATCGACCAGCCTTTGATACCATTGTTGATTTCAGGCATTGCTCTTACATCTGTAGTTATAACAGGGCATCCTGCAGCTTGTGCTTCTAAAATAAAAAAGCCAAATGTTTCTGCTAATGAGGGCAATAATGCAATATGCGTTTGTTTTAAAATTTTTTGTACATCGTTATTATTTAACTTCTCGTAATAATTAATATTATCAGGATATTTTTCTATTATTTGAATGGCATTTATTTTATCCATAATACTTGTTTTAGAAGCATAGTCGCCATAATTCAGAGAGCTAACAATATTTAATTTGATATTTTTCTTTTCGGCAAGTAATTTTTTAAAAACATTCAAAATAGCTTGCCCTCCTTTTCTAAAAAAATCAGCACCTACTATGGTAAAAACTATAAAATTAGGATCTAATATTTTATCCGAATATTGTTTAATAATAGGTTCTTGAGGAGGTAGCATGATAATATTTTTAGACATAATAACATCTAAAAATTGTGGAGCATACTTTTGAATACAAACTTTTTGCATATTAAAAGCACATTCAGATAATGCAATAATTTGAATACAGTTTGGTTTAGCTAGAATATTCATTCCCTTAACAAAGTCATATGGCGTGTTTCGCCAACGCGGCAAGGTAGCTTCGTAAGTGGTTATAAATGGTTTTTTATCTAAACTAATTACATTGAAAAAATGAAAAAAAGCAACCTTGTTTATTCCTAAATCAAAAAATGAATTTTGCCACTTTCTATTTAATTTGTTAAATAATTTGAATATAATAAAAGATGGGATTTTGTAAAAATCTTTTACTTTTTTGAATGTTGTATTTGGGATATTTAATCCAGCAAAATTTCTTAACTCAGGATAGGTAAGGGCATTAGTTCCAATAATTATTTTTTTACTCATCTTAATTTTTAAAATAATTACCAATAAAACCGCCAATTTCCATTAACCATGCTATACCAGCATGCACCATTATACCGCCAAATATACTTTTACTGTGAAAAGAAATAACACCAAGAATAGTACCTCCAAAAAATGAACTTATGGCTTCGCCCATTGGTTTGCCGTAGTGAATAGATAAATAAAAACAAGCCATAGGTAAAATTGCGTTAATACCAATATATCTTGCAAAAGCTATCACCATAAATCCTCTAAAGAAAAGCTCGATTGATGAAAAATCTAATCCGTAGCAGATTTCATATGCCCAAAGTTTCCATGTTGGAGGGTTCATATATTCTAGTTTATGAAATCGGGGATAGTAGTTTAAAAAATCAGATTGCGTACTAGCAAAAATTATTAAAGGGACCATACAAGCTAACAAAGTCCAATATAGTTTAGCTTTATGATGCTCAAAAGAAACGCCATACAAAGGTTGATTTTTTTTGTCGAAGAAATACCAAACAATTGTTACAGGAATTACCAAGTATAAGAGCCTAAAAATATCGTTAAAAACAAATTGATTTATGCCTATTTGACCATCAGGAGAATGGTTTCCAATCCATTCAGAATGTTGATAGGTAGTGGCTCTAAAGGCAAAAATAATAAAACTGATAATGAGTAAAAACCAAAAACCTGGCTTAGCCCAAAAGTCATACTTTTTGTAAAGTACACTGTAAACTAAATAGGCAAAAATAGTATGCACACCATATAAAGTAACATAGGCAAAAAATTCTTTAATACCATTCATTTCGTCCATTGCATCTTGCAATCCTAGTCCATAATTTATATATACACTTATGCTGCAAAAAATAATCAATACTAGCCAATGTGTTAACTTTTGGGCTTTAATAAATGATTTTAATTGGTGGATTACTATTTTCAAAATATTAAATGCAAATAAACGATTTTAAACTAATAAATTACAACCTCTTATATCGCTATTGTCTATTCTTCCTAATACTTCAAAAGTATTGTTTTGATAACACTTGCCTAAATCATCTGTAGCAATAAAGCAACACGAATCAATATTCCCTAAGTCTATTATATTTATTTTACCATTTTTTTCAAAACCTACTTTTGTAAAAGGGTCATTTATTTCAGTTAAAATTAATTGCATCCAAGGTGGACATTGATATACGCCATCTCCTTTTGAGTAAGCCTGACTCATAATCTCTGTCATGCCATATTCTCCGCCTATTTTATCAATGCCAAAGGATTTAGAAAGTAAGGAATGTAATTCAGTCCTAATCATTTCTTTTTTGCGGCCTTTCATTCCACCTGTTTCAATTATGATGGTATTTTTTAATGGGATTTGATATTTTTCTATAAAATCTAGCAGAGCAAAAGTAACGCCCCATAGTATTGTTTTAATTTCTAGTTTTTCATTTTTTATTAGTTGTTGATGTAATTCATCATGATTATATAAATAAAAGCCACTTTCTTCAAAACTAGAATTTTGTATAAAGTGATCAATTTGATAAACTAATGAAGAATTCTGTCGCTCTAAATAAGCTGGAAGCAAAGCCAGATGACAGTAATTTTGAAAATTATTAAAGGCGAAATCAAAACTTTTAGTACATATTTTTTCGTACCATTGAGCGCTTTTTACACAATGTTTACTAGTTATAAAGCCAGTTGTATTGCTGCTTTCAAATATTTTTTCAGGATTAAAGGTGTTAGTTGTTATACTGAAATTTTTAAAAAAAGAAATTGGTAGGTAAGGAATATCTTTTAAGTTTGTTACCTTTGTTACATCGGTTTGTAAATGCTTTAAGTATTGAGAGTAGATAACACAATTTTTGCTTTGGTAAATAAAAATTTCTAAAGCTAAGGCTTCAAAATTTTGTTCTGTTACTTGCATAATTTTTGCATATATACTTTCCAATTCCATATATGCTTCAAAAATATAACATAATTGTAGTTTTTTTAATTTTTGTTGCTTCTTGTAAACCAGAAAGTATGCAGTATTCTGATATACCTGCATTAAATTTTAATAAAGTGGATCAAATACTTTTAAATGGAAAAGATTCTATCGTAAATATTTATGTTAATTATTCTGATGGCGATGGGGATATTGGGTTAAACACCAATGATACCTTAGCGCCTTATAATTTTGGGAGTAAGTATTTTCATAATTTATTTATTGAAATGTATAAAATAGAAAACGGTGTTTCTTCTAAAATTACTTTACCATTTAGTTCAGATACTATTAATTTTAATGATAGAATTACTAATTTAACACCAACAGGCAAAAATAAAAGTATCAGTGGCGAAATTCTATTGCCAATAAAATCTTCGCCATATAATGGTTTTATATTTGATAGTATTTATTATACTATTCAAATAGTTGATAGAAAATTAAACTTAAGTAATAAGGTGAGAACACCTGCATTAAAGTTTCAATTTTAAAAATAAGGTTATATTTTTTCTTTAAAATCAGATGCTTTAGGCATTATTTATTTCTTATTTCTAGGTTACTATTACGTTTGCTATATAAAAAGTATATTAAAATACCCAACAACCCCCAAATAATAAATGCAAACCAAGTTTCTTTTCTAACAAAGCACATTAAAAAAATATTAAAAGCTACGCCTAATGAACCTACCAAATAAACTGCAGGCGTTTTATAAGGTCTTTCTAATTCTGGTTTTTTGTAACGCAATATCATAACTGCTATACATACCATTGCAAAAGCTAATAAAGTTCCCATACTACACATTTCGCTACTTTATTTATTGGAGTTAGTGAGGCTACAACAGAAACTATAAGACCAACTAAAATGGTGCTTTTATATGGTGTTTTAAATTTTTCATGTAAAGTTCCAAACATTCCTTTTGGCAATAAACCATCTTTAGCCATACCAAGAAATATTCGTGTTTGACCAAGCATCATAACCAGCATTACAGATGTAAGACCAGCCGTAGCGGCTATTGTAATAATGAAAACAGCCCAATTTAATCCAATTCCACTAAATGCAGATGCTACCGGTGCTGCCTTATCTAATTGGTCGTATTTTACCATTCCAGTTAAGACTAAAGAAACTAAAATATAAAGAACAGTGCATATAACTAAAGATGCAATAATAGCAAAAGGAACGTCTTTTTTAGGATTGATGGCTTCACCAGCTTGGGTAGAAACAGCATCAAACCCTATATATGCAAAAAATACAATTGTAGCGGCAGTAAGTACACCTCCAAATCCAAAATTAACTTTAGAAATACCGTCTTTTCCAATAGTTGTTACTTCATCTGGAATAAATGGCATCCAATTATTGACATCTATGTAAAATGCACCTACAATTATTACAAATAAAACAACTGCAATTTTTATAACAACAATAACATTGTTAGTTTTAGCTGCTTCTTTTATGCCTTTAACTAGGATAACAGTAACTAACCATGTAATAATAAAAGCTGGTAAATTAAATGCAAAAGTTGGTGCTGGTTGACCTAAAGCTAAATATTTTTCACTTGCTGTTGCAAAATCATTGCATAACCAAATGGGAATATTGATATTGAATAAATGTAAAAGTTTTGTAAAATAACCACTCCATGCCACAGCCACAGTTGTAGCACCCATCATATATTCTAAAATTAAATTCCAGCCAATAAACCAAGCAAATAATTCGCCAACGGTGCCGTAGGCATAAGCATAGGCACTTCCTTCCACTGGCAAAACAGAAGCAAATTCTGCATAACATAAAGAAGCAAATAAGCATCCAATTCCTGCAATTACAAATGCTAAAGCAAGAGCTGGTCCAGCATAATCGTGAGCGGCTATTCCAGTCAGTGTAAAAATACCACCGCCAATAATTGCCCCTATTCCAAGTGATGTTAAGCCCCATCTTGTTAATACACGCTTTAAATCACTTTTTTTCATATCAGCTTCAAAAGCTGAAACAGGTTTTACTCTCCAAATAGACATAAATGCAATAATAGTATAAAATAACTATTATTGAAAAAAAGATATCTCAAAAAAAGGTCGTTTATTAAACGACCTTTTTTTAATTTTTAATTTTAAGCAGCTTTACTTTTATCTAAATCTGCCAACTTTTCTACTACCATGTCGGCAGTAATAGTAATATTTTTATCTTTTCTATCAGGCGCATCATACATCACATCAAGCATTAGTTTTTCGCATATTGTTCTTAAGCCTCTTGCCCCTAATTTGAATTCTACTGCTTTGCTGATTATTACTTCAATTGCTTTTTTATCAAAATCTAAAGTAACACCTTCCAATTCCATTAATTTAATGTATTGTTTTAAAATAGCGTTTTTAGGTTTGCTCAATATATCTTTTAAAGCCTCTCTATCCAATGGTTGTAGGTATGTAATCATTGGCATACGACCTATAATTTCAGGAATTAAACCAAAACTTCTTAAATCAGAAGGTGCAATTTGTTCTATTAAGTCGGTTTCTGTAATTCTATCTTTGCCTTGGGTTACAAAGCCAACGGCAGAGTTATTCAAGCGTCTAGCAATTAATCTATCAATGCCATTAAAAGCACCACCGCAAATAAATAAAATATTTCGGGTATCTATTTTTACAAATTTTTGATCAGGATGCTTTCTTCCACCTTCGGGTGCAATATTAGCAATAGTGCCCTCTAATAGTTTAAGTAATCCTTGTTGAACACCCTCACCACTTACATCTCTGCTTATAGATGGGTTATCTCCCTTTCTGGCAATTTTGTCTATTTCGTCAATGTAAACTATTCCGCGTTGTGTTGCATCAAAATCATAATCACTTGCTTGGTACAAACGAGAAATGACACTCTCTACATCTTCACCAACATAACCTGCTTCTGTTAAAACAGTAGCATCGGCAATACAAAATGGAACTTTAAGTATTTTCGCCAAAGTACGCACCAATAAAGTTTTTCCAGTTCCAGTTTCACCTACCATTAGTACATTGCTTTTCTCAATTTCTATTTCATTTTTATCGCCAATATTCATTAAGCGTTTGTAATGATTGTATACAGAAACAGATAATACTTTCTTAGCTTGATCTTGGCCAATAACATATTCATCCAAGTGTTTTTTTATATCACTAGGTTTTGGCAGAGCAATATTAAAATTAGAATCAGCACCTTTCTTTTTAGAAACTCCGCCCATTTCTACATCTACTATTTTAGAGGCTTGCTCGACACAAGCATCACAAATATTGGCTTCGATGCCAGATATTAGCATGGTAGCTTCTTCTTTTGGTTTACCACAAAAAGAACAAAATGATCCTGATTTTTTACTTGCCATTATTTTTTATCTTTAATACGCACTAATATTTCATCAAGCATGCCATATTCTTTTGCTTCTTCACTTGTCATCCAATAGTCACGATCGCTATCTTTTTCTACTTTTTCGTAAGTTTGTCCACTATGCTGAGAAATAATATCGTAAAGTTCTTTTTTAAGTTTGTTTATCTCTCTGTAGGTAATATCTATTTCGGTAGCTTGACCTTGTACACCGCCCATTGGTTGGTGTATCATTACACGGCTATGTTTAAGAGCAGAGCGTTTGCCATGAGCACCAGCACACATTAAAACAGCTCCCATGCTAGCAGCCATTCCTGTACAAATAGTGGCTACATCGCTACCTATATATTGCATGGTGTCATAAATGCCTAACCCAGCGTAAACACTACCACCTGGACTGTTAATATATATTTGAATATCACGGTTTGGGTTGGTGCTTTCTAAAAATAGCAATTGTCCCATAACGATGTTAGCTACTTCATCATTGATACCCACACCTAAAAATATAATTCTGTCCATCATTAAGCGAGAGAAAATATCCATTGCAGCTATATTTAATTGACGTTCTTCAATTATATTAGGAGTTAAATTAACAATTGAAGATGGTGTAGCATTTTTAATATATCTGTCTAAAGTAAGACTGTTAATTCCTAAATGCTTTGTGGCGTATTTTTGAAATTCTAATTGATTGTTCATATGGCAAAAATAATAAACAATTATGATACAAATTTTGTTTTGTGACAAAAAGACTATTATTTTTTTAAAAACAATAAAAAAGGAGATAAAAAGTGCTATTGATAAACAGAATTATGAGACATTAATTATAAATTTACACCCATTTCTGATATCAAATCTTCGCAATTATCTAAATATTTCATTGTATACAAAACAAAACGAATATCCACTGCTATGCTTCGACTGTAGTCTTTATTCCAGCTATAATCATTCAAAGTAGCCGTGTAGGCTCGGTCAAAATTTACACCTACAAGTTCTCCATCGGCATTCATTACCGGGCTGCCGCTATTGCCACCAGTAGTGTCTAAATTATAGAGCATGCATACTGGTATGTCTTTTTTGTTTTCTTCTATTAAGGTATTGGCTATTGCCTTAGTTTCAAGCAATCCTTTAACCTCTGCAGACAATCTGTAATCTATATTATCAGTAGCGTTTTTCTTGAAAATTTCATTTCTGTATGTATACGGGTAAGGGCTTTTGTTTAAGCCTTCTTTATAAGCACTAATGTAGCCATAAGTAAAACGCAATGTACTGTTAGCATCAGGAATAAATTTCTTATCGCAATATTTTAATTTAGCATCTAATAATAGAGGTAATTGTTCGTCTAGCTTATCGTTCTGTGCTTGCTGAATAGCACTCAATGCTTGTAATTCTGGCAATAATTTTATGGCAAGTTCTTGAAATTTTCCAGTGTTTTTATATACCTGCCAAGGCACACTATCTAATAGTTTAAATAAGAATGTAGGTTCATCATAATAGCTTTCTGCATAAGCAGAATTTATCCATTTGTCAGCTTTTTTTATTTTTGATAACCCTTTTATTTTAGATTTTCCTTTTAGCTTTTTACCCCTTTTTATTAATTCTGATAAAATGGCTTTGTCCAAATCAACATCGTTCATTCTATAATTGTTTTTTAATGTATTTTTTACATTGGTTTTCCATTTAGTCCAAAATTCTGTGTTAGATTGGTCTGGTGCATTTGGATTAGCAATAACAGCATTTTGAACAATTAAAGCTGCCGCTAAACTGCCGCAATCATTGTTAAATCTATTCAAGAGCATATCATGTTTTCCATTCTTTAATTTTTCAGAATAAATATCATTAATAACTTTAAAAAATAATGGTGCAGTTGTTAAATTATTTTTAGCCATAAAGGTTTTTTCTAAAGCTACTTGTTCAGCTTTTTTAGTGGCCAATAAACCTGTTTCTTTAAGACCAAATAATTTGCCTTCAAAATTCTTTTTGGTGTTGGCAAGACTTTTAATATTGCCTGCTAATTTTAGCTCACGCTCCCTGTTTCCCTTGCCTAATTCTTCCATTTTATTCATTCGCCAACCATACCATTCACTAATAAATGGTAATATATGTTTTTGTTGATATTCTAAAAATTGATAAGGCTTATGACGGTAAGTGGTTCCAGGATAACCTAGTATAAAAACCAAGTCATTTTCTTTGGTTCCTTTTGGATTTACTTTTAAAAATTTCTTTGGGGTATATGGAATATTGTCTGGGCTATATTCAGCAGGTTTTCCATCCTTGCTTACGTATGCTCTTACAAAGCTAAAATCACCGGTGTGTTTAGGCCATTCCCAATTGTCTGTTTCGCCTCCAAATTCGCCAATAGTGCGGGGCGGCACGTATACCAAACGCACATCTTTGAGTGTTTGATAACGAAATAAAGTGTAGCTAAAACCAACAAACATTTCGCTTATTTCTATCGTTAATTCAGGATTTTTAGATTGTTCTGCTTTCGTTAAAATACCTATGTTTTGAGCTATTATATCATTTTTTTGAGCAGGTGTCATAGTTGGAAGAATGCCTTCTAGTATTTTATTACTTACATCTTCGTAGCTTTTGGTAATTCTGCATGTTAATCCAATTTTTAGTTCCTTGTCTTTGCCTTTGGCATAAAAGCCTTTTTCCAAATAATCTTTTTCTTTAGTACTTACGCCAGCCACACTGCCAAAAACACAATGGTGATTGGTAATAATTAACCCCTCATTGCTTACAAAAGAACCTGTGCAGCCACCTAAGCGCACTAAGGCATCTGTTAAGGCAATACCATCTGGATTGTATACATCCTTTTGCGAAATATTAAAACCAGCAGCCTTAAAATCTACTTGGTTTAATTGACTAAGCGGAAACATGCCCTCATCTGTCTTGTGCGACTTGAGGATAAAAGCTATTAATATTAATAGCGTAATTTTAGATAATGATTTTAACATTTTATATTATTGGTTAATACTTATTTGAAAAGTATCGTTTAGAATTTTATTATTGGTTTGAACTTGAATTTTAAAAATATAATTTTTACTGCTATTAAATGTAAATTGAGAAAGATTAATGCCATAAATACCTTTATGTTTTGTATTAATTGAACTTGGAGGATTAGAACTTTGGTTAATTTGATAATCTAATAAATTAGTGTTTTTTGTAATCGTAGTTAGATTGAAAAATAAATCTTCGTTACAAAATACTTTGGTAGAATCTCTTAAAACATTATCTGAATTAATATCTGATTCCTTTACTTTATTGTAAGTAAAACAAAATTTCTTCTTAGATTTTTTAACATGTGATAAAAAATGATATTCAATGAGTAAGTTTTCTTTTGAAGTATAATTTCTTTTCTTTTTTAAAATTTCAAAACCATCAAGTTTAACAAAATCAGCAGGAGCGGTGCACCCACAGCTATTAAACAGAATAACTATTGAACAAATAACAATTAACTTAATAACTGATAACTTACTGAAAATAACTTGCTTTAATAAATTCATCCAGTTCTTGTATTTCTGTTTGTGCATGCTTTAGTTCATCCTTGCTGCCTTCCCATTTTTTATGTCCTTTGTAAATAAAAATAATATGGTCGCCAATATCAAATACTGTTTTCATATCATGGCTATTAATTACATTGGTAATATTGTATTCTTTGGTAATCTCATCTATTAATGCATCTATTAATCGTGAGGTAATGGGGTCTAAACCGCTATTGGGTTCATCGCAAAATAGGTATTTAATGTCTAAAGCAATGGCACGGGCTATACCAACTCTTTTTTTCATTCCTCCACTAATTTCACTCGGAAATTTTTTATTTATATTTTCTAAATTTACCCTTTTTAAACAGAAGTTTACGCGGTCTCTTCTCTCTGCGGCCCTCATGTTACTAAACATACGCAAAGGAAATTCTATATTTTGTTCCACTGTTAATGAATCAAAAAGCGCAGTACCTTGAAATAACATGCCTATTTCTCGTCTTACTTCTCGCATTTCTTGTTCGTCTAAAGAAAGCATATCACGGTTATCAAAAAGAATTTTACCACTTTCTGGTTTTTCCAATCCAACCATACACTTCATCATTACGCTTTTTCCACCACCACTTGCGCCAATAATTAAATTATTTTTACCTTTTAAAAATTGGGCATTTATATCGTTTAGCACATGCTTGTCATCAAAGCTTTTATTAACGTTTATTAATTCAATCATACTTTAAATATTTTACAATAATAATTCGGCTAATAAATAATCAAAAAACAAGATAAGAACAGAGCTGTAAACTACTGCTTTTGTGCTGCTTTCGCCCACTTCTAAAGCACCACCGCTGGTGTAATATCCTTGATAACTGCTTACAGAGGTTATAATAAAAGCAAAAGTAAATGCTTTTATCATACTAAATACAAGTGTAAAACCCTTGAAGGTTTCTCTTGCCCCACTTACAAATTCCTCGTGTGTTAAAATACCCGAAAGTTCGCCAGCCATATAGCCTCCATAAATACTTAAAGTAATAGCCACAATATTTAATAAGGGAATCATTATAATACCAGCTATAATTTTAGGTAAAGCTAAATATCCTGGTGCATTTATGCCCATTACTTCTAAAGCATCTATTTGCTCACTTATACGCATATTGCCAATTTCTGAAGAAATATGAGCGCCTACTTTGCCCGAAAGTACTAAACAGGTGATTGTTGGTCCTAGTTCAAGCATGGTACTATCCGATACAATAGTGCCTATTACAGATTTTGAAATTAAGCCACTTACCAATTGATAGGCTGTTTGCACTGTTGTAACTGCTCCAATAAATAAAGCAGTAATAGCTACAATGGGCAATGAACCAATACCAATACTATTCATTTCATGGAATAAGCGCTGAAAAAAAACTTTCGTTTTTTCAGGTTTGTATAACATGCTTCTTAAAAATAGGATATACCTTCCAAAATGATAAAAGAAACTTAAATTCATTTAATAAGTTGTAAAAATGCAAAAGTAAATAAATAAAACTAAAAATAAGTTAAGTTTGAAGCATGCAAAAAATAGCAGTTGTTACGGGAGGCTCCAAAGGTATTGGTTTGGCTATAGTTAAAAAGTTAATAACAGAAAACTTTAAGGTAATAGTAGCTGCAAGAACAATTGGAGAATTAGATACAGAGAATAAAAACATTATTTTTATTGAAACCGATTTAACTCAAAGAAAAGATATTGAAAACTTTTGTAATGAAGTTAAAAATAACACCACCCAAATTGATATTTTAGTAAACAATGCGGGTGTTTTTATGCCAGGTCAAATTCATTCGGAAACTAAAGATGCTTTTGATATTCAAATGCGGTTAAATGTTGCAGCACCTTATCATTTAACCCGCTCATTGTTAAATTTAATGATGCCTTTTAAGTCAGGATATATTTTTAATATTTGCTCTACAGCGAGCATTGTGCCTTATATAAATGGTGGCAGTTATTGTATCAGTAAACATGCATTTTTAGGATTTAGTAGAGTTTTGCGTCAAGAGATGATTGCCTATAATATTGGCGTAAGTAGTATTTTACCTGGAGCTACACTAACCAATAGCTGGTTGGGTACAGAATTGCCAAAAGAGCGCTTTATTCAACCAGAAACTATAGCAAATGCCCTATGGTTTGCATGGCAAAACAGAGAAAATTGCATCATGGAAGAAATATTATTACGACCCATGGAAGGCGATATTTAAATTAATATGATTGATTGTCAGTTGATTAATTAATTTCATGCTTTATATTGCAGCGAAAGTAATATTCATATTGTCTAAATGATGTTATCGCTCGGATGTAAGTCAAACTAAAAAAAATTTTTTAGTTTTATATATATGACTTATTTTTGACGATTATTATAAAATACAATTAAAAAAATACAATTAAAAAAAGTTTATGAAAAAATTATTATCTACTATCATACTGCTATCATCATTAACAGCATTTGCTCAAGTGCAAATGAAAGATAACTCTCCAAAATACAAAGCAGATGAATTTGTAAAAGAAATCGCAAAAAAAAGTCAATTAAATTTAAAACGTGCTGCTGTAGAAACCCACACATATTTCCCGTTTTCAATTGATCTTGCAGATCCAGCTGCAGATGATATCTTAGGTTTTATACAAGAGTCGCAAATTAGTGCAACTTGGAGAACATACGTTAATTTCCTTTATCCTGATTCTTCAGCTTTGCTAATATCATCTACTGGTGGAAAAAATTATATCAATACACACTTAGTTGGTAATACTTTTGATCCTAGAGATTCAAACGTAGATAACAACTCACCAACTGTTCCAAGATTATCTAGATGGACTAAATATACAGTAGATACTTTAGGGGTTAGATTTGGTTATCACAGACATTTAGATTCTTTTCAAGGAGCTGAAGTAGTAGATACAATGATATTTCAGTTTTTTAGTAATACAAAACTAACTTATGTTAAATATACAGCTTCTGGTTTCGAAAGTTTTGCTTATCCAAATACAACAGCAATGAACTTAACTACATTGTTGTCAAGTGGTGCTAATAAAACATATAAATTGCCATTAAGAAAAGCAGATAGAGACAGAGATTCTACAACAGGTTGGGTTACTCAATTAGCTGAAGTTCCAGTAGATGTAACAATTTCTCCAGTAAATGGCGGTAATAGTGCATTTTCATACACAATGGCTTTCAAACCAATGGTAAAAGCAAATTTAGGTGATACAGTATTCAATCAACAAAATCTTAATAGCAATTTTAAGAAAAATAACTATGTAAGTTATTCATTACAAATAAATGAAAGCCCTTCTAATCTGCAAGTAAAACAGTTTTCTTTTTTCAATAATACTTTTTATTTAAATTCTAACCAAAAGTATAATTATAGCACTAATGGATGGACTACTTTTGTACCTGGAAACGCATTCTTCTCGCATCAATATGCTTTTGCTTATTACAAATTAACAACTGCAAACTTAGATATCAAAAATTCTAATACTGAGGTTTCTTTATTAGAAGCTTATCCAAATCCAGCAAATGCTAATTCAGAAGTTGTTTTATCTTTAAAATCAGTAAAAAATACATCTGCTTTAGTAACTATTACTGATATTTCAGGAAAAGTTATCAAAACAATGGATACTGAGTTAGTTAATGGAAAAAATAACATTACTGTTTCAACTAGTGCAATGAGCAATGGGTTATACATCGTTACTGTTAAAGGTGCAGATTTTACATCTTCATCTAAATTGGTAATAGAATAATTATTTATTAAAATTAATTAAATCCTTCGCAAATATATTTGCGAAGGATTTTTTTTATCCGTATTTTTGCAATTCAATTTATTGGACTCGTGGCTTAATGGATATAGCACTTGACTACGGATCAAGAGGTTGGGGGTTCGACTCCCTCCGAGTTCACTAATTAAAAATGACTTTGCATAATTGTAAGGTCATTTTTATTTTGTGCCAATACTTACTACAAAACAGTCCAATACACTTTGAAATGTTGAAATGGAAAATGCTTATAGATTTGTTGTTTAGTCTAATTATAGTTTAGTGAAAGATTGGACTAATAAAGAATCCGTATAGATATTATTAAAAATTATCCTGCTTTAATTTCAAAATATTTGGTTTAATTTAACTTAATTTGCACCTATGAGAAACATTTTTTTCATTCTATTTATTTTTTTAAATATAACAATGGAAGCCACAACAATTAATTATAAAATTTCGGTGCTAAATCCCAATACACATTATGCCAATGTAGAACTTGAGATATCTGATTTTGCAAGTAAAACATTAGAATTTAAAATGCCAGTGTGGACTCCCGGAAGTTATATGGTGCGTGAGTTTGAAAAAAATGTTGACAGAGTAACCGCATCAAATGAAAAGGGGGCTATTGAGATTTCAAAAACAGATAAAAGTACTTGGAAAATATCAGACACTAAAGGAAGTAAAAAAATAGTAATTAGCTATCCTATTTATTGTTTCGAAGCCAGTGTTAGAACATCTTATATAGATTCTGAACATGCATTTTTCTTGCTTACAAGTTGCCTTATGTATTCAGAGGGTATGACAGCTAATGGAGGCTCTATTACTCTTGATTATCCTAAAACATGGCAAAAAATTTCAACTACATTAAGTTTATCAAAACCTAATGTTTATAATTATGCAAATTATGATGAACTTGTAGATTCGCCAATAGAAATAGGCAATCATACAGAAATTAGTTTTACTGTGCAAGGTGTTCCACATAAAGCCGCTTTGGTTGGATTAAACAATTGCCCAATTGAAAAATTTACTACAGATATTACAAAAATATGTGAAACTATGAGTGCCATAGTTGGAAAGCATCCTTGTAAGGAATATTTATTTGTTATACACCATTTAGAAGAAGGTGGTGGCGGTTTGGAGCATGCCAATAGCTGTGTTGTGCAAATACCTCGTTTTAATTATACAAAGCCTGATAAATATATTTCCTTTTTAGGATTGTTGGCTCACGAATATTTTCATTTATGGAATGTTAAACGTATTCGTCCTATTGCCTTAAATCCTTTTGATTATAGCAAAGAGAATTATACCAATTTGCTTTGGGTGGCCGAAGGAATAACAAGTTATTATGATGAATTGGCATTATACCGTGCTGGTTTTTGGACCAAAACCCAATATTTAGATGTATTAGCAGGTGGTTTTAACTCTACTCAAAATAGAATAGGCGCAAAAGTACAATGCCTTCACGAAGCCTCTTTTGATGCATGGATTAAGGAATATCGCCCAACAGAAAATAGTATAAATAGTAATATTTCTTATTATACAAAAGGTGCCATTATAGCTGCTATATTAGATATGGAGATAGTAAGTGCTACCAATGGCAGCAAGCATTTAGATGATTTAATGCAATATTTGTATAATGAGTTTTATATCAAACAAAACAGAGGTTTTACAGATAAAGAATTTTATGAGTCTATAAATGTAGTGGCTGGCAAGCCAATAGATATGAATGAGTGGGTGTTAAATACCAATAACGAATCTACTTTTAATAAATGGAATGCAGTACTTGATAAAATAGGATTGAGTTTGGAAAATAAACCCAATACTTCTGTTACCTATACTGGTATAAATTTAGAATTAAAGGGCGAAAAACAATTGGTAAAATCTGTAGACGCCAATTCTCCGGCCATTCAAGCGGGACTGCAAGCGGGAGATGAGCTCATAAGTATCAATAATTTACGAGTTAAATTAAATTTTGAAGAATTGATTAAAACACAATTTCAATTGTATGATTCTAAAAGTACTTTTGAAATTATTTACAGCCGGGCAGGAATAGTTTATAAAACAATTATTAGTGCTACACTTTCACCAAAAGTAAATTATAGTATTAAGGAGTTGAAACCTAATGAACTGCTAGAAAAATTTTTAAGAAAATAAAATTCTTTATTCAAAGCATTTTAATTCTCTTTTTTTCATACTTTTGCAATCCTATTTATTTATTAAAGTTTGGAAAATTTTATAGTATCTGCCCGTAAGTACCGCCCCTCAATATTTAACGATGTTGTAGGACAAGCACATATTACAGGTACTCTTTTAAATGAAATAAATAGCGGGCATTTAGCACAAGCATTTTTATTTACAGGCCCTAGAGGTGTGGGTAAAACCACCTGTGCGCGTATTTTGGCTAAAGTTATCAATCAAAAGGAAGGCGATAACCCAGATATGGATTATGCTTTTAATATTTTTGAATTAGATGCGGCAAGTAATAATTCTGTAGAGGATATTAGAGCTTTAAATGAACAAGTAAGAATTCCACCACAGGTTGGTAGTTATAAAGTTTACATAATAGATGAGGTTCATATGCTTTCTACACAAGCTTTTAATGCTTTTTTAAAAACATTAGAAGAGCCACCAAAGTATGCCATTTTTATTTTAGCAACTACCGAGAAACATAAAATATTACCAACTATATTATCACGTTGTCAAATCTTTAATTTTAAACGAATACAAATTAAAGATATGGTTAATCACCTTAAAACTATTGCTGAAAAAGAGAATATTGAGGTTGACAATGAATCATTACACCTAATTGCCGAAAAAGCAGATGGTGGATTAAGAGATTGTTTGTCACTATTTGATCAAATGGCAAGTTTTTGTAGCGGTAAAATTACATATGAAAAAGCAGTTGAAAATCTTAATATTTTAGATAGAGATTATTATTTTAAAATAACAGATTCATTGCTGAATCAGAATATTGCAGAGGTGCTTAATCATTTTGATGAAATTACAAACAAAGGATTTGAAGGTCAATTATTTTTGAATGGCTTAAGCGAGCATTTTAGAAATTTAATGGTTTGCAAAAACTCTGAAACCGTGCATTTATTAGATGTTGGAGAAAATCATAAGGTGAAATATGACGAGCAAAGTAAATTGGTAGATTTATCATTTCTTTTAAATGGATTGAATATTAATAATCAATTTGATATTGAATATAAAAATAGCAGAAACCAACGCTTGCATATTGAATTGGCACTAATGAAATTATGCCACATACGCAGCATGCTAAATAATGCTACAACCTTAGAGGAATTAAAAAAAAAAGTGATGAATATATAGCAGCTAAACTGCTTGCTAAAAATACTAAATCAATTCCAGTAGTTTCTAAGCATTTATTAAAAGAAGAGACGTTAGCTGATTCAAACTTTTCATTACCTAAATTACCCAAAAAAGAGACCTTACCTCCCATATTACCTGCAATTCAATTGGCTATTGCAGAGATTATAGAACACTCGGATGAAATGGCCTTAGAAGAGGAATTAGTTGCAATGGAAGTGGCCGATGAAGATTATAAAGTAGACGCAAAAATATTTCCTACACTTACCTTAGAAAATGCTAAAATTGCACTAACAGAATTTTCAGATAAACAAACTCCTGCTTTAAAAACACTGCTTAAAATGGTAGATTTTGAAATAGAAGGGAATAACCTAGTAGTAAAGCTCTCTTTGCAGCAAATGGAAATGACAGATAAAATAAAAGTAGAATGGCAATCTTTTTTACGTCAATATTTTAATTTAAAAAATTTATTCCTTTTAATAAAAGAAAGTGAAGATGAAATAACCACCCGCAAAGCATACACAGCAAGAGAACAATTGGATGAAATGTTAATAGAGAATCCTGAATTAATGAGTTTTATTCAGAAATTTAATTTGAAGTTAAAATAATACCGATACGGTTTCTGTATTAGCCAATTTATCGCTGCGCTCAAATTAGACTACACAACTACTCTGACGGCATTTACCACTACAACATTTCAAAACAGTTTTTTTGACTATTTTAAAATGAGTATTGGTATAAGTTAAAACCACCTTTTTAGTTGTCAAAATATAGAAGAAATTTTTATTTAAGAAAATAGCCTTTTATTTGTACTATAATTAATGTCCATTTCTACTATTATTATAGCCAAAAACGAAGCAGAAAATTTAAAAATTTCGTTGCCAAAGCTACATTGGTGCAAGGATATTGTCCTAGTAGATGATAACAGCACAGATGAAACTATAAAAATAGCAGAACAGTTTGGTTGCAGAGTCTTTACGAGAATATTTGATGGATTTGGTACACAAAAACAATTTGCAGTAAGCCAGGCGTTAAATAATTGGGTTTTGAATATAGATGCTGACGAAGTGCTAACGGATGAATTGATTGAAGAAATACAAATATTAAAATTAAACAATGAAATATCGGGCTACGAATTACCTATTCGTCATGTATTTTTAGACAAAATATTTAAGTATGGCAAGGAAAGTAGATATTACCATTTGCGTTTATTTAACAAATTAGAAGGTAATTTTGATTCGGCAAGTGTACACGAAAAAGTTATTTTAAAAGGCAATGTCTTAAAATTACAAAATGTTATTTTACACAATAGTTACAAAAATTTAGATCATTATTTCGAAAAATTTAATCGTTATACCAGCATTGGTGCCGAAAAGTTAAAAGAAAAGGGAAAATCAAGAAATCTTTTGATGAGTATAGTTAGTTTTCCTATTTATTTTTTTAAGCATTACATACTTTATAGAAATTTTTTGAATGGTAAGGCAGGCTTTATTTGGAGTTATTTAAATGCTTGGTATCATGTAGTAAAGTATTTGAAATTAAATGAATTAAATAATAAGTAATGACGAAACTTACTGTTTTAATGTATCATAAAATAGCAAAAAATCACACTGATTTTTTAACTGTAGATACTACCTCACTTGTTAATCAATTAAAGTGGCTAAAGACGAATTATAATTTTATTAAGTTAAGTGACTTAGTGGCTCATATTGAAGAAAAAAGACCTTTCCCAGAACGTTCAATTTTAATAACTTTTGATGATGGTTATGAAAACAATTACGACTATGCATATCCTATTTTTAAGGAACTCAATATTCCGTTTTGTATTTTTTTAGTAGGTGATTTTATTGGGAAAAAGGTAAACTATGATGGAGAGGAACAATCATTTCTTAATATTAATCAGTTAAAGCAAATGAGCGATATTGTAGAGTATGGTTTTCATAGTGTCCAGCATAAGAACATTATGCAAATACCATCTCGCGAATGGGCTGAAGAAGTAAATGAAGGTGTAAAAGTATTAAGGCAAATGTCTATACAAATTCAAAATATTTGGGCGTATACTTATGGGAGCTTTCCTAAAAAAAATAGAGTAGCATTTAAACAATTGCAAACTATTTTTAAATCAGAAAGTATTGTCGGAGCTCTTAGAATTGGCAATAGAAAGAATAGTACACCATTAAAAAACCCATTTGCCATCCAACGCATTGATATAAGAGGAAATGATAGTTTTTTAAAATTTAAATGGAAAGTATGTTTTGGCAAAATTATTTAATAACTCCATTTTAAAAATAAATTACTTATCGTTGTATTCATAATACCTAACTATGCAAGAGATTATTCTAGATGACGATGTTGTAAACTTATCGAAAGATAATTTAACGCCTAATCCTAAAAATGTAAAGAAAGTTACCAATGCTTGGTGCATGTACGATTGGGCCAATAGTGTTTTTCCATTAACCATTACTTCAGCTATTTTTCCTATTTATTGGAGTAGTCAAACGCCTAAAAATGTTGAAATATTAGGCACTATCTTAGAGCATTCTACACTTTATAATTATTGCCTAAGTTTCGCGTTTTTAATAATTGCACTTATTAATCCTATTTTAAGTGGCATTGCAGATAGTGCAGGAAATAAAAAAAGCTTTATGGCAGCTTTTGTTGTAATAGGTTGTATAGGTTGTTTTGGATTAAGTTTTTTTGATAGTCAGCATATTGGAATTGGTGTTTTAGCATTTATTATTGGCACTATTGGCTATGCAGGTAGTATAGTTTTTTACAATGCATACCTACCCGAAATAGCTACTAACGATCAATATGATAGAATAAGTGCCAAAGGTTTTAGTATGGGCTATATTGGGGCTGTAATTTTATTGGTTTTAAATTTATTAATTATACTAAAACCAGAAATTTTGTTCGATGTTCAAAGTAAAGTAGATAGTATTTTGCAAGAACAAATAGGATTAAGTGAAAAATTGGCCTTAAAACAAGCTAAGGCTTTTTATGCAGGCTCTGCTAGTAGATTAGCGTTTTTTACTGTTGGTATTTGGTGGCTTGGATTCTCTATGATACCTTTTTATTATTTACCTAAAAATAGGTTAAAGAATAGCACAATTTCTATAACAAAGGGTTATCACGAATTGATGAAAGTATTTAAACAAGTCAGAAATTCGGGTGCTATTAAAAAATATTTGGGCGCATTTTTCTTTATCAGTATGGGTGTTCAAACTGTAATGTATGTGGCGGGTTTATTTGGTGTGGAAGAGCTTAAGCTACCCAGTGAAAATTTGATTGCTACTATTTTAATTATACAACTGGTAGCTGTTTTAGGTGCTTATTTATTTTCATTGTTTTCCAAAAAATTTGGTAATATAAATGCCTTATTAACCTTGGTTGGAATTTGGATTTTGGTATGTTTTGCAGCCTTTTTCGTATACAGTGTTAACGAGTTTTATGCCTTAGCAGGGGCAGTAGGTATGATAATGGGAGGTGTGCAAAGTTTGGCGCGTAGTACCTATGCTAAAATTATTCCTCAAAATACATTAGACACTGCATCATATTTTAGTTTTTATGAATTTACAGAAAAAGTAGCCATTGTAATAGGTACTTTTAGTTTTGGTTTCATTAATCAAATTATGCACAGCATGCGTTATTCTATTGTTTCTTTAGTGGTGTTTTTTGTTGTTGGGTTTATATTTTTGTTGAGCTGCAGGGTTAAGGCTAGGGTTTAAATTTAATTTATGGCTGCTTCTAAATTCATTTCAATAGATTAAAAAAAATCCCTTAATTTTGTTTTATGTTTTCAAGAAAAAAGATATTTATTTTATTATGTTTACTGGGCACTGTTTTCGCCTTTAAAGCTACTGATGATTATTTTGAGGTTTCAAAAAATATAGAAA
>JABMMZ010000023.1 GCA_013205405.1 Bacteroidota bacterium
GGACAGCGTTTTGGTGAGATGGAGGTATGGGCATTAGAAGCATTCGGTGCGGCTAATATCCTAAGAGAAATCTTAACTATTAAATCGGATGATATTATGGGTAGAGCAAAAGCTTATGAAGCTATTGTAAAAGGCGATAATATTACACAAATAGGTATACCAGAATCATTCAATGTATTAATTCACGAATTAAGAGGATTGGGCATTGAAATGACCTTTGAAGAATAATTAATAACGGTAATAAAGTTAATTAAAAAACATTAAAAAAAGAAATGTCAACTGTAAAAAAGAATCAAAAAATAAAAAGTAATTTTACGAAAATTCGTATTGGTCTTGCCTCTCCAGAAGGAATATTACAAAAATCTTTTGGTGAAGTATTAAAACCAGAAACCATTAACTACAGAAGTTATAAGCCAGAAATGGGTGGTTTGTTTTGCGAAAGAATTTTCGGACCAATAAAAGATTACGAGTGTCATTGTGGTAAATACAAACGTATTCGTTACAAAGGCATTGTTTGCGACAGATGTGGTGTAGAGGTAACAGAAAAGAAAGTAAGACGTGAGCGTATGGGACATATTAATTTAGTAGTGCCAGTTGCTCATATTTGGTATTTCCGTTCATTGCCTAATAAAATTGGTTATATCTTAGGATTAAGCACTAAAAAATTAGATACAGTAGTATACTATGAGCGTTACATCGTAATTCAAAAAGGTGAAAACGAAACTGTAAACACTCTAGATTTATTAACTGAAGAGGAGTATTTAGATATTTTAGATAAATTACCTAAAGAAAATCAACATTTAGAAGACAAAGATCCTAATAAGTTTATCGCCAAAATGGGTGCTGAAGCTTTATGGGAACTATTAACTAGAATAGATTTAGATGGATTAAGCTATAGTTTGCGTAACCAAGCAGCTACAGAAACTTCGCAACAACGTAAAGCAGAAGCTTTAAAACGTTTGAAAGTAATTGAAAGTTTCCGTTCTGCTAATAGAGATGGAAATGTAAATCGTCCTGAGTGGATGATATTAAAAATGTTGCCAGTTATTCCACCAGAATTGCGCCCATTGGTGCCTTTGGAAGGTGGTAGATTTGCAACTTCTGATTTGAACGATTTATACAGAAGAGTTATCATCCGTAACAACCGTTTAAAAAGATTAATAGACATTAAAGCACCTGAAGTAATTTTAAGAAATGAAAAAAGAATGCTGCAAGAGGCTGTTGATTCTTTATTAGATAATACACGTAGATCTAGTGCTGTAAAATCAGAAGGTAACCGTCCTTTAAAATCTTTAAGCGATATGCTAAAAGGTAAACAAGGTCGTTTCCGTTTAAATTTATTGGGTAAAAGGGTAGATTATTCTGGTCGTTCGGTAATTGTAGTAGGACCAAAACTTAAATTAAGTGAATGCGGATTACCAAAAGCCATGGCTGCAGAATTATTCAAACCATTTGTTATTCGTAAATTAATTGAAAGAGGTGTTGTTAAAACTGTTAAATCTGCTAAGAAAATAGTAGATAAAAAAGAACCAATTATTTGGGAGATATTAGAGAATATATTAAAAGGACATCCAGTTCTTTTAAATAGAGCTCCAACACTTCACAGATTAGGTATACAAGCTTTCCAACCTAAATTAATAGAAGGAAAAGCAATACAATTACATCCTTTGACTTGTACTGGTTTTAACGCAGATTTTGATGGTGACCAAATGGCTGTGCACGTTCCACTAGGAAATGCTGCTATATTGGAAGCCCAATTGTTGATGTTAGCACCTCATAATATCTTGAACCCTGCCAATGGATCTCCTGTAACGGTTCCATCTCAGGATATGGTATTGGGTTTATATTATATTACCAAAGGTAGAAAACATACCAAAGAGTTTCCTATTATAGGTGAAGGTATTGTTTTTTATTCGCCAGAAGAGGTTATAATAGCCTTTAATGAAGGTAAAGCGAATTTGAATGCCTTTATAAAATGTAAACTAAAAGACAAAAATGAAAAAGGTGAAATAGTTGAAAAAATTATTGAAACTACTGTTGGTAGGGTTATATTTAACCAAGTAGTTCCTCAAGGTGTTGGTTATATTAACCAAGTTTTAACTAAAAAATCTTTAAGAGATATTATTGGAAATTTTGTAAAAGAAGTAGGTATTGCTAAAACATCTAAATTCTTAGATGATATGAAAGACCTTGGTTTCCATTATGCCTTTAAAGGTGGATTATCTTTTAACTTAAACTATGTTCAAATACCTGCTGCCAAAGAAAAACTAATTGAGCAAGCACGTAAAGAAGTAGACGAGATTAAATTTAACTACGAGAATGGATTTATTACCAATAATGAGCGTTATAATCAAGTAATTGATATTTGGACAAGAATTAACTCTCAAGTAGGTGAAATTTTATTGAAAGAACTTTCTGAAGATCAACAAGGATTTAACCCAATTTATATGATGTTAGATTCTGGCGCAAGGGGTTCTAAAGAGCAAATTCGTCAGCTGGGTGGTATGAGGGGATTGATGGCTAAACCACAAAAAAATATTGGTGGTGGAGTAGGTGAGATTATCGAAAATCCAATTCTTTCTAACTTTAAAGAAGGTTTGTCAGTGTTAGAATACTTTATATCTACCCACGGTGCGCGTAAAGGTTTGGCCGATACAGCTTTAAAAACTGCCGATGCGGGTTATTTAACAAGAAGACTTCATGATGTAGCACAAGATGTTATCATTACAGATACAGATTGCGAAACTTTAAGAGGTCTTTCTTTGTCAGCATTAAAAGATAATGATGATGTGGTAGAAAGCTTATACGAAAGAATATTAGGTAGAACCGGTTTACACGATACTTACCACCCTGAAACAGGCGAACTAATAGTAGCTGCAGGTTCTGAAATAACAGAAGAGATAGCTAAAATTATTGAAAATTCTGGAATTGAAGAAATGGAAATTCGCTCGGTATTAACGTGCGAAAACAAAAGTGGCGTATGTGCTAAATGCTATGGTAGAAACCTTGCAAATGGTAGAATGGTGCAAAGAGGTGAGGCTGTAGGTGTTATAGCGGCACAATCTATTGGAGAGCCAGGAACACAGTTAACATTGCGCACATTCCACGTGGGTGGTACAGCAAGTAGTATTGCTGCCGAGTCTCAAATTATTTCTCGTTTTGAAGGTATACTTAACTTTGATGAACTTAAAACTGTAACCATCGAAAAAGTAGATGAAGAAACAGGCAAAGCAGGACCAGCAGAGCTTAACTTAAGCAGAAGTGCTGAGGTAAGAATATTAGATGCTAAAACAAAGAATATTTTAGTAACTCAAAATGTTCCTTATGGTTCTTTTGTGTATATGAAAGATAATGCTAAAGTGAAAAAAGGCGATAGAATATGTTCTTGGGATCCTTATAACGCGGTAATATTATCTGATTTGGCTGGTAAAGTAATGTTCGAAAATATTATTGATGGTATTACTTACAGAGAAGAAAATGACGATGTAACTGGTTTTGGTGAAAAAGTAATTATTGAAACCAAAGACAAAACTAAATCGCCAAGTATTAGAATTATAGGTAAAGATAAAACAATCTTAAAAGAAATAAATTTACCTGTAGGTGCCCACATAGCGGTAGAAGATGGTAAAACTTTAAAAGCAGGTGATATTATTGCTAAAATTCCGCGTTCAGCGCGTGGTACTAGAGATATAACAGGAGGTCTTCCACGTGTTACTGAGTTGTTTGAGGCACGTAATCCAAGTAATCCTGCTACAGTGGCAGAGATAGATGGTGTAGTAACCTATGGTGGCGTTAAACGTGGCAACAGAGAAATAACTTTAACAAGCAAAGATGGTGAGCAAAAGCATTATATGATTAACTTATCTAAACATATCTTTGTTCAAGATGGTGATTATATTAAAGCTGGTGCTCCTCTATCTGATGGTGCTATTACGCCTCAAGATATTTTGAGAATTCAAGGTCCTACAGCGGTGCAACGTTATATTCTAAACGGTATTCAAGAGGTATACAGATTACAAGGTGTTAAAATAAACGATAAGCACATTGAAATTATAGTACGTCAAATGATGCAAAAAATGGAAGTTGTAGAGCCAGGCGACACCCAATTCTTAGAAGGTGAAATTGCTGAAAAACACGAATTATTCAAACAAAATGATTGGACGTACGATAGAAAACTTGTTCTAGATGCAGGTGAATCTGAAAAATTACGTGTTGGTCAATTGGTGTCTTTACGTGAATTGAGAGAAGAAAACAGTTCATTGAAACGCCAAGCAAAAACACAAGTAATGGTAAGAGAAGCTTTAACAGCTACTGCAGAGCCAGTATTACAAGGAATAACACGTGCCTCTTTAGCTACTCGTAGCTTTATGAGTGCTGCATCTTTCCAAGAAACTACTAAGGTATTGAACGAAGCAGCCATAGCAGGTAAAGTAGACGAAATGCGTGGATTGAAAGAAAACGTTATTGTTGGACACTTAATACCAGCAGGTACAGGTTTACGCCAATTCGAAAAACTAATAGTAGGTAGCCAAGAGGAGTACGATAGATTATTGGCTTCTAAAGATGAAGGCGAAGTAGCTTCGGCTAACTAACAAATTAAAAGTTAAAAATTAATAATTAAAAATCCTGTAACTTTTAGTTGCAGGATTTTTTTTTGGGACTAAGGTTTTCAATTGAGCTTTATGAAAGGGAGTTTATACTACTAGTCAATAGAAAAGAACTTAGGAATTGGCAATTGTAATGCCTTCATGGCCCAATTCAATAGATGCAACCGCTATTTCGTTATGCCCTGTTTTTAAATCTGTGCCTGTTATTTTAGTTGGCCAAGCATTTTGCAGTGTCAAAGTCATGGTGGGCTTACCTGCTTTATCTAATAATATAATTATTACAGTTGACTTACTAAAAGTATTCATTTTAATTTTAGAGTACCATTGAAAGAAATTATTATCATTGCTAAATATGCCTTTCTTTAACGTTACATTGCCAATCTTAGAAATACAAGGAATTTTTATTGTAGAAAATTGTTTGCTATTGCCCGCTCTATATTCAATTGCATGCGTTTCGGTTTCTAATCCTGTTACTTCTTGAAAGCTGCATTCAGCGCCATCTATATTTACCGAAAAGTAAAATTTAGGTATTGGCCATAGGTTGTTTTCTGTTTCTTGTGTCTTTTAGTTTAATAGTGCTTGATAATGGTTTCTTGGATGCCAGCTATGCGCAGCAGCTAAGTAATTTAGGGCATACCAAATAAGCAATAAGTTTATGGATGCTCTGTGTGTAACGCTTAATTTTACGCCTAACCACCTTTACCATTATTCCGCCCCAGTGACGATTACAAAGGAGGACTATTGAAAAAGCTAGAAAAAATGAGCCCTTTGGAGTTAGAGGAATTTTATAAGGAAATAGAGAAATAGGGAGGGATTTGGAAATCCAAAATATAAGAGTATGTTTGCAATGGATGTGCCCAACAAAGTATCGCAAAGCCAACAAGTATTTGTTGTATATGCGCTATAGCTTAGAGCATATAAGTAGGTTATGGGCAATTTAAAAAAACCAAGACGGTCTTCAAAAGCCAAAGAGTTGACCACCCAATGTGACAGAAAAGAAAAACAAAAGTGGAGACCAGAACCCACTCAAATAAACGGGACATAAAAAAAAGTGGCGACTACGCAAAACAAAATGAAAAAAAATAAATCAAAACTAATAGTTCTGCTTGGTGCTGCTATGCTAATGGGAACAATGAGCTATGCTCAGAGTATCGCTTTGCAATCTGTGAATAGTGGTGGAGCAAAAATGAGCCAGGCAAATGGTTCATTGAGTTTTACCGTAGGTGAATTGGTGGTACTTAACCTAAGTGATAGCGAAGGCAATACGCTTGGAGGAGGATTTACTGCTGGTGCAAGGCTAACAACCTTAAGTATTCAAGAAACAAATGCTGCGGTGTTGGACGTTAAAGTATTCCCCAACCCTACTTCTGATTTGTTAAACATTCGCATTAACCACTCTACCATAGAGCAAGTTATGGTTTCGATTACCGACTTACAAGGTAAAGAAGTTTACAACGGCTTATATGCAGGTATTTCCAATACCATTGGAATAAATACTACTGCGTATGCTCCGGGAACCTACTTTTTATCCTTAAAAAACAACACAAGCCAAGTGCTTGGCACTTACAAAATCATTAAAAACTAACAAAATGATAAAAATGAAAAAGATAACATTACTATCAACTTTCTGCTTTCTACTTTTAACTTTAGTAGTAAAAGCACAAACCCCACCCAATGCATTTAACTATAGTGCCGTAGCACGAAATGCATCAGGACAACCGATTGCCAAGACAACTATTGGCATTCAGATTAGCATCCTAAAAAATTCACCAACAGGTGCATCGAAATACAGCGAAAATCATTTTGTTAATACCGATGGCTTTGGTCTTTTCAATTTAGTTATTGGTGCAGGTGCCGTACAAAGTGGTTCAATGGCAAACATTGGTTGGAGCAACGATAACTATTACCTCAAAGTTGGTATGGACGCAACTGGAGGAACTAACTTTCTTACCATGGGTACTACTCAGTTGTTAAGCGTGCCTTATGCTTTACATGCGAAAACGGCTGACAGTATTGTTGGAGGTGGTTCTGGCGGGGGCGGTTTTACCCACTACATTGGCGAAGAATTTGGAGGAGGCGTTATTTTCCATTTATGGAAAGATAATTCCGTTGTAGAACATGGTTTAATCGTAGACAAAACTGATTTAAGTATGAATAAGATTTGGAGCAATGTGGATAATATCGAAATCGACTCAGCAGCACAAAGTAGTTGGGATGGGTTTAGTAATAGCCTTGCCATTGTAAACCAGGCCGGCCATACGAACAGTGCAGCTGCGCTGTGTTTGAACTCGACTAATGGCGGGCAAAGTGACTGGTATTTGCCTTCAATAGATGAATTAAGCCTTTTATTTCATAACCGTTTTAACATTAACAAAGCTTTTTCTACAATTAATGGTGCAAGCGAGTTACCAAATACGAAAGAATATTGGAGTAGTACAGAAGAAAATTCAATTAGTAATTTTGCTGGTGAATTTGCATGGCGTTTTTGGTTTTCAGCATCCCAGGCGATTAATGATGTCTCAATTACATCTAAATCCAATATGTGTGCTGTACGTGCAATTAGGTTTTTTTAACCATTTAACTATTCAACACTAAGAAGCAGCATCGAAGATAATTTAAGATATACTGCGAAGCGGTATATCTTTGTTAGGAATGAGCGCAATGTCAAGCAAGCTTGAATATTGCCGGGTAACGAAACAAAATCATAATATAATTTTGGCGAAAGTTGAGAGCAGAGCCAAGTTTACTTGAGCTTTGCCGAGCCGAGCAAAAATCACTGAATGTATTTTTGAAAATTATTAAATTATATTCCGATTTGCCGCTTTTTAAAGATGTGTATCAACTTATCTTGAAAATCTTTGATTATACCTACCATTTCCCGCGTGAGTATAAATTTACACTTAGGAAAGATTTAAAACGCGATGGTATAAACTTGGCGAGAAGTATTTATAAGATTTCATTACTGCTTCAGTTAAAATTACCATCTTTTAAATATTTAGAAAATTCTAGGATCTTTTTTCCTATGAGCGTTTGTTATTCAATAATTTTACCATTATAATCTAGTGCTTTTTTTTGATTACAACTAAATAAAAATTGCTTAATGGTAATGAAGTTAATAAAAATAAACTTCGTCATTTTTACGCAGAAGTTTCTCCAGCTTTTTGTATCATGCTCATTATTTCGCTACTCATACCCATATTACTAAATCCACCATCATGGTATAGGTTTTGCATGGTAACATAGCGTGTATAATCGCTAAACAAACTGATACAATATTGGGCACAAGCCTCTGCATTCGCATTGCCTAAAGGACTCATTTTATCTGCATAGGTATAAAAAGCATCAAATCCGCCAACACCGCTACCTGCAGTAGTCATTGTAGGACTTTGGCTAATGGTATTTACTCTTACATGTTTGCTTACACCATAATGGTAGCCAAAGCTACGGGCAAAACTTTCTAACAAGGCTTTACTTTCAGCCATTTCACTGTAATCTGGAAATAGACGTTGAGCAGCAATGTATGATAAAGCTAAAATACTACCCCATTCGTTCATAGCATCTTTTTTAATTAAGGTTTGCATTAACCTATGAAAAGATATTGCAGAAATGTCAAATGTTTTATGCATAAAATCATAATTTAAATCTGTGTAAGGATTCTTTTTTCTTACATTTAAACTCATACCTATGCTATGCAAAACAAAATCTAATTTACCAAATTTAGCAACTGCTCTGTCTATAAGAATGTCCATGTCTTCGTTTAAGCTAACATCACAAGCCACTACTTCCGAACCTGTTTTTTCGGCCAACTCATTAATAGTGCCCATTCTTAA
>JABMMZ010000024.1 GCA_013205405.1 Bacteroidota bacterium
ACAATCAATCCATTGAAAATAATTTAAGTTCATACAGCAGTCATTTAATGAATATGCGTTTCTTTATGGAGAATGCCGATAAGGATACTCTTTATTTAATTGATGAATTAGGCAATGGCACCGACCCAACTATTGGCAGTGCTATGGCACAATCTATTTTAGAAAAATTATTTGAATCTAATGCCTTCGGAATTATTACTACCCACTTTGGCAGTTTAAAAGCATGGGCCAATTATACAAAGAATGTTCAAAATGCAAGAATGCAATATGACGTAGCCAAATTAGAACCGTTATTTACTTTAGAATTAGGAAAACAAGGAAGTTCTTTTGCATTGGAAGTAGCTAGTAAAGCAGGAGTAGATAAAAGGATTATTGATAGAGCTAAAGGTATAAGTAAGAATAAACAAGAAATAGATTTAGATGAACTAATAGCTGAAAACGAACGATATAAAAATGCCTTAGAAGACGCTAACAAACGCATAGCAGATAAAGAAAATACCCTGCATAAATTGATAGCAGAATATGAAAATTTAAAAGTAGGACTAAGTAATAATAAGCAACAGATATTAAACGAAGCTAAGGTAAAAGCAACTCAAATAGTAACCAATGCCAATAAGCAAATAGAAACTACTATTAAAGTAATACAAGAAACAAAAGCGGATAAGAAAAAAACACAAAAGGCCAGAAAACAGTTGAGTAATTTAAAACAACAACTGAATAATGAAATACAGGCAAGTATACCTTTAAAAATTCAAGAATCGGAAGAAAACACTGACAATCAGGAATTAGAAACACTTAAAAGCGAAGTTCAAATAATCAAAAAAGAAAAATCGCTAAAAGCACTTGCCAAAGGCGATATGGTAAAACAAGCTGAGAGCGATGTAGCAGGAGAGGTGCTTCAAATAAAGAATGACAAAGCCCACGTGGCTTTTGGTTTTGTTAAAATGTGGGTAGATATAAATGAGCTAAGACTTACAAAAACTGTAGCACCGAAAAGCGAAAACAAAATAGCCACTTTTAATGCTAGATTATACGAAAAGCAAACTACCTTTCAGCCCGAGTTAGATGTACGCGGTAGGCGAGGAGATGAGGCTATTACAATGATGGAAAATTGGTTAGAAGATGCTCATTTGCTTGGTTTTAGTAGCTTGAAAATAATACATGGTAGAGGTTTTGGCATATTGCGCAAACTAATAATGGAAAAACTGCAACAAACCACTTTTGTAAAAAAACACGAGCACGAAAACGAACAGTTGGGTGGCAATGGTGTTACTTTGGTGTATCTGAAATAGGGAAATTGAAAGGGTAGAAACTTATTCAAAATAATAATTTATTATTGCACTTAGCCATGCACCTCAAATTCAAACAACGCATAGATAATCTTATAGGAGGAAGTTTAGTGGCCTTGCATTTAATACCGGTAAGGTTTTTAGGTAAAATTTTGCGTTTGAATCACAATTTAAACCAAGCACCACAAAATATTATCATTATAAAAATGCTTGGGTTTGGGAGTTTAATATTGGCAAGCGATGCGATTTTAGCGATTAAAAAGAAGTATCCAAATTGTAAATTTACTTTAATATGTTCATCATCACTGGATGAGGGTGCAGCTAGTTTAAAATTGTATGATAACATTTTGAATATTTATGATAAAAGCATTTTTACTTTAATAAAATCCTCATTAAATGTTATTTTTCAGTGTTTAAAATTAAAGGATAAATGGTGTTTCGATTTTGAGGTTTATTCAAGACTTACAACCATATTTTCGCTTTATACATTTAGTAAAAATAGATTTGGATTTGAGTTTGAAAAAGTAAATTTTAGAAACTACTTAAATACCCATAATACCTATTTCAATTTATTTATTCCTACAGAAGAAAATTATAATAAAATGGCTGAAAATATTGGCGCCATTATATCTGAAAGATATTTTTTACCACAAAAAAATGATAATAAAGAATATAAATATATTGTAATAAATAATACTTGTAGCGATTTAAGCATTCAGCGCAAGCTTGAGTCTTGGCAAATTATTGATATAATTAATTATATTCAAACAGAAACAAAATACACAGTAGCATTGGCAGGATCGCCAGCAGATAAGCTAACAAATGAGCAAATTATTGCACAAATAGATAACTCTGAGTCTATTGAAAATTGGGCGGGTAAACATTCTTTTAATAAGTATTTAGAACTATTGGCTAATCAAACCAAGGCAATGATAACAATAGATTCGGCACCACTGCATATTGCAGCACGCTTGGAAATACCATTGCTAGCTATTTGGGGGCCTACTCAGCCACAGAGTTTGGCGCCTAAATGGCTTAGAGAAAGTGCTTTATATAAAGAAATAAATCTAAGTGTTAATTGTTCGCCATGTGTGCACCATACAAAAGAATTACCATGCGGAGGTAATAATTTTTGCATTAAAAATATAACTTCTGTTCAATTGAAATCACACTTATCTGATTTTATCAATGGCTAAAAATAAAATTATTATAACCTTTACGTTAGGTATTGCATTTTCACTCATTTTATATAGGGCATATAATATTAGTATGTTTGAAAAAAGTAGTCGTAGAAGTTATTTGCGGGGCGATGCATACAGCGATATTAATTTGTATTCTGGGGTTAAATATTTTAATGATTCGGGATTAAAAAAAACGGTTGGCTTACCTGTTCATTATTATAAAGTACCTCTTGCAGACACTTGTTTTCACCCTACGGCATATACCCATTATCCAGCATTACCAGATATTTTGGCTTATACCTATTCAATAATAAGTGGCACCATTAATGAATTTGTTTTGCGTTGTTTCGTTATTGTTTTAAGTTTGGTTTTTGTTTGGTTTTTGTTTTTAGTATGTCAAAAAATAATACCCAATTATAATATGGCCTTATTGGGTTGGTGTTTGGTAATTTTATCCAATTATTTTATAGGTTTTGCAGATAGTTTACATAAGCATTTGTACGAAGAATTATTTAAAGTTATTTTTCTGTTTGTCTTATTAAAGTATATTGATAAACCTAAAGTGTTGCATTTAGTATTTCTATTTTTTACAATGGTTTTAGTTTCTAATATTTCTTTTGAACCAATAGTTTATTTAGCAGTGGTTTGTGTAGGTGTTTCATTGGTAAATAAATTAGGCTTATTTAGTAAACTCAATATTGTAGTTGCTCTGGCTGCTTTTGTAGGTGTTTTATTGCATTTTTATCAAAATATTTGCTATTTTGATAGTTGGGAATTAGCCTTAAAAGATTTAACAGATACTGCCAAGTTACGCACTTCGGGAACTGAAATAGCCAATGGCATCAAAAAACTAGAAGAACCTTTTGGTTTACAACAGTTAATTCTTTTGCCTTTTACTTGGCTCAATAGAATAGAACGCTTTTTTGCTATACCTGCATTTGCATTAATTATTATTTGGTTTTTAGTAAAACAAGAATTAAAAAAACAGTTGCCGAAAAATTATTTTAATTGGTGTTTGATATTATTAATAGCTTCTTTTGCGTGGTGTATAGTTATGTCACAGCATGCCTATGTACATACTTTTACCATTCGTCATGCAGGCATATTTTATGGTTTATTAGCTGGCCCTCTATTGTATTTATTTGTCGGTAGTTTCAAAGATTTTAAAACATTTATTTTAACAAAAAAAATATTATATGTAGCATTGGTTATATATATATTATTTATGTTTTTAACTCAGCAAATTTGGGATAATTTTATAAAAAATACTTTTTTGATCTAATGTTGTTGTAAGCTGTTTTTATTTTCAGAAATATGTTTTTTTAAAAGAATTATAATCATCCTTAATAAATTTTTTTATCACTCAAAAAATAATTAGGTTTGTAATTGATATGAAGTATTGTATTTTTATTCTTTCTTTTTTATGTTCAAACCTAAATGCACAAGATACCATTTATGCTCGAAAAATAATAAACGAATTATGTGGAGCCAAATACAAAGGAAGAGGCTATGTAGGAGCTGGTGACAAAAAGGCTGCTAACTTTATTCAAAAACAATTTAAACAAATTGGACTGAAAAAAGTAGAGGGAAGTTACGTTCAAAAGTTTCAATTTCCGATAAATACTTTTCCTAAAACAGTAGAAGTAAAATACAATGGCAAATTATTAAGTGCCGGCATAGACTATGTTATAAATGCAGGATGTAAAACTATTCAAGCAACTTATTTTGGAAACTTAACTACAGCTCAAAGTTTAAACGACAGCAGTTATTACGATAAATATGGCTATAAACAAGGTTCGATTATTATAGATACTTTTACTAAGAAGTATATGCCTGAAGCTTTTGTTACGAATCAAAAAATAATGGGCGATTTTAAAAAAGAAATTATTATTAAACTTACCAATGATAAATTGACTTGGACCGCTGATTATCAAGTAGACAATAATTGTATAATAACTCTTAAGAGCTCAGTTTTTGATAGAAATAAACCAGGTAATTTTGAAATAAGTATTAAAAATAAATTTTTTGACCGTTATACATCGCAAAATATTTTGGGAATGGTAGAAGGAACTGAAAAAAAAGATAGTTTTGTGTTTCTTACAGCCCATTACGATCACTTAGGAATGATGGGTAAAACAGCCATGTTTCCGGGTGCTAATGATAATGCAAGTGGAATAGCTATGATGATAAATTTAGCAAAATATTTTAAAGCTAATCCTCCACGATACAGTATAATATTTATTGCTTTTGGAGCTGAAGAAGTAGGCTTAATTGGGTCTAAATATTATGTGGAACAACCCATAGTGCCACTTGCTAAAATTGAATTTTTAATTAATATAGATTTAATGGGTAATGGTGCCGATGGTGTCATGGCTGTTAATGGCAGTTTATTTAAGTCACAGTTTGATGTATTGAGTAAAATTAATTCACAAAATAATTACTTGCCATCGGTAAAATTGAGAGGAAAAGCAGCTAATAGCGATCATTATTGGTTTAGTGAAGCAAGGGTTCCTTGTTTCTTTTTCTATTTAATGGGGCCATATCCATATTACCATGATGTAAATGACAAAGCTGCAGCAGTTTCTTTAACCAATTTTAGCAATGCTTTTTTATTATTTAAAGATTTTATGATAGCTTTACAAAATAATCCGGAGTAGTTTATGGTAGTTATAAGTTCAATTATGTCATGGTATTTTAGAAAGCGCTTAAATCAAATAGAAAGTGCAATAAAAAATGCGGCTGATGTGCAATTGAAAGTATTGAAAAATTTAATTTTAGATGCTGAAAACACTGAATGGGGTAGAACGAATGATTTTAAATCAATAAAGAATTACCAAGATTTTAAAAACAGATTTCCGCTTCAAGATTATGAAACTTTAAAACCTTTTATTGAAAGAGTAATGAAAGGGGAACAAAATGTAATTTGGCCTTCAGAGATTATTTGGTTTGCCAAAAGTAGCGGCACTACCAATGATAAAAGTAAATTCATTCCTGTAAGTTATGAAACACTTGAAGAGTGCCATTTTCAAGGAGGAAAAGATGTACTTACTTACTATTGTAACAATGTGCAAGATAGTCAGATATTTGATGGTAAGGGTTTATTAATTGGCGGTAGTCATAAGGTAAATGCTTTTAATGAAAATTCTTTTTATGGCGATTTGAGTGCAGTATTAATTAATAATATTCCCACTTGGGTCAATATGCTTAAAACCCCTGATATGGCTATTGCGCTTATGGATGATTGGGAACAGAAATTAGAAAAAATGGTAAATCAAACCGTTAACGAAAATGTAACTAATATATCGGGTGTACCTACTTGGACATTAGTATTAATGAAGAAATTATTGGCTGCTAAGGGTGTAAATTCTATTCATGAAATATGGCCAAATTTGGAACTTTATATTCATGGTGGAGTTAGTTTTACGCCCTATCGTGAGCAATTTAAATCAATATTTGGAGGAAGTAAAGTTAATTTTTTAGAAACCTATAATGCAAGCGAAGGTTTTTTTGGTTTACAAAATAGTCTTACAGATAATGCAATGCAATTAATGCCTGATTATGGTATATTTTATGAATTTATAAAAGTTTCAGAATTAAACACAGATAATCCTAAAACTTATTTATTAGGAGAAGTACAATTAGGAATAAACTATGCAGTAATAATAAGTACCAATAGTGGTTTGTGGCGATACCAATTGGGAGATACTTTAGAATTTACAAGTATTAATCCATATAAGTTTATAATTACTGGGCGTACTAAGTTATTTATTAATGCATTTGGAGAAGAGGTAGTAATAGAAAATGCTGAAATGGCAATAGCGCATGCATGCAGAGAAACGGATAGTATTGTAAGAGAATATACCGCAGCACCCATTTTTTTAAATGGAAATGATGAGGCTGGCCATCAATGGTTGATAGAGTTTGAAAAAGCACCATTAAATTTAGAGAATTTTAGCTTAGCACTAGATAATAAACTGAAAGAAATTAATAGCGATTACGAAGCTAAAAGACACAAGGATATTGCTATTAAATTACCCAAAATAAAACAAATGCCTGACCAAACTTTCTACAATTGGTTAAAGCACAAGGGAAAACTAGGCGGACAAAATAAAGTACCTCGATTAAGTAATGATAGGCGAGTAGTAGATGAAATTTTAGAAGGTTTAAATAAATAATTATAAAATTAAGCTCTCCAAAAATGGTCGCAATATAAAAACTAAAACAAGCTAAAGTTATCATATTAAAAATAAATTTATCCAGTTTAAATGCAAAAAACCACTAGTAATAAATCGTTTAAAGTCTTTTTTAATAAGAATAGATTCAATATTTAATGAATAGTTTTCAATAACACTTTCATTTTTAAGCCCTAAATAAGTGGTAATCAAATTTACCATAACTATTAATAATCCAAAATAGCCAAAATCATTCATTAATTAGAACAAAAATGATATTTTAAGCTTATTAACCAAATATGAAAATCTACGTTATCCATTTTATTCCATTTGTTATTCTTTATTATTTAAGATTACCTTTGCCTCTATGAGTCGTAAAAAAATAATTACGGAGCTTGCAGAAAACAATATTATTGAAATTTTATCTACTAATAAAGGTAAGATAATGAATCATAAACAGCTTTTTGCTAAGTTAAATGAAGAATATAAACCTACTAATGCAGAAAGTCTGCTTCCTATTTTATACCAAATGGTAGAAAAAGGCAGAATAGAAAAACGAGATGATTACAAGTTTTACAAATTAATGGTACCTAAATTGGTGCAAGGCATTATTGATATTTCAAAGAACGAGAGAGTGTTCCTAAATGTAGAAGGCATGGAGGATGATTATCAGGTGGAGTTTTCTAATATTAAACTCTTGCCATTTGATTTAGTAGAAGCAGAAATAAAAAAGAGTGGCAACAAAAATCCTAAGGCCAATGTACTTCTTTTAATTAATCATTCTGAGAGAGTTTTTACCGGTGTTTTACAGAGTAAAAATAATGAATGGATAATTATACCTGATAATGTTAAATTTCAATTTCCTTTTGATGTTAAATTTGATAAATCTTTAAAAGTAAATTATAAAGTTAGTTTTAAAATAGATAGTTATAGAAAAGATAAAAAATTTCCGAATGCCTCTATTTTAGAGATTTTTGGAAAACAAGGCGAACATAGCACCGAAATGCATTCTATTTTGGCAGAGTTTGGCTTGCCAGAAGCCTTTGATATAAGTGTACAGGCATGTAGCGATTCTATAAGTGATGAAATAACAGCTAAAGATATAGCAGTTAGAGAAGATTTCAGAAATACCCTAACCTTTACGATTGATCCAGATACGGCCAAAGATTTTGATGATGCTATTTCTTATAAAACGTTATCTAATGGCAATTTTGAAGTAGGTGTGCACATTGCCGATGTTAGTCATTATGTATTACCCAATACTATTTTAGATAGTGAAGCATTAAAGCGTGCTACTTCTGTTTATTTAGTAGATAGGGTAGTGCCTATGCTGCCATTTAAATTAAGTGATGTTATTTGTTCTTTAGTGCCAAATAAAGATAGATTAACATTTGCAGCCATTTTTGAAGTGTCACCAAAGTTTGAAATTATTAATACGCGGTTTGCTAAAACCATTATACATTCGGATAAGCGATTTAGTTATGAAGAGGCACAAGCTATTTTAAATGCAGGCGCTGGTATTCATTTTAGCGAGCTACTACATTTAAATACCTTTGCTAAATATTTAGCTGAAAAAAGATTTCAAAATGGCGCTATTAATTTTGAAAGTAATGAGTTTAAATTTGTTTTAGATGATAACTTTAAACCAATTTCAATGCAGGTAAAGGTTCATCAGGATACCAATAAATTAATTGAAGAATTAATGTTATTAGCTAACAAATCGGTGGCTGAGTTTATGTATAAGCAAAAACCACGACCACCATTTGTTTATAGAACCCATGATGAGCCTTCTGAAATGCGTTTGTTAGATTTAAAAAGGTTTGTGGCCAAGTTTGGATATACCATACACATTGATGATGAAAAATCACTACGTAAATCTATTAATGATATTAGTAAGGAGGTAGAAGGTAAGCCT
This sequence comes from Bacteroidota bacterium, assembly GCA_013205405.1. Taxonomy (GTDB): domain Bacteria; phylum Bacteroidota; class Bacteroidia; order NS11-12g; family UBA955; genus JABMMZ01. The sequence goes on from JABMMZ010000024.1 coordinate 8,558, forward strand.
GAACAAGATGTAGTTAGAACCATGTGTATTCGCAGTATGGCAAAGGCATTGTATACACCTAATAAACCTGAGCATTTTGGGTTAGCATTTAACTATTATACCCATTTTACATCACCTATTCGTAGGTATCCAGATGTTATAGTACATCGTTTGTTATATGGTTTTTTACAAAACAAAAGTATGGAACAGGTTTGTGGTTGGAATATGGCGCAGTTAGATGGTGCTTGTAAACAAAGTTCTAAAATGGAGCAATTGGCAAGCAATGCGGAGCGAGCGTCAATCAAATATAAACAAGCCGAATGGATGGAGAGTAATATTGGTAAACAGTTTGAAGGCGTTATTACAGGGCTTACAGATTGGGGAATGTTTGTAGAAATAAAAGACTATAAATGCGAAGGCTTAGTAAGATTAAATACTATAAAAGACGATCATTATACTTACGACTCTCATTTAATGAGCTTAATTGGTTCACGCTTTTTCAAACAATATAAAATGGGCGATGTTTTACAAGTAGTAGTTAAGGCATCTAATAAGATAAGTAGAACAATTGATTTACAATTAATAGAAACAGAAAGAAAAGAACGCTATGGCAGAAACCATGATACATTCAGACGTAGATAAATTTGAACATTTTTTAACTAATCATCCTTTTACAGGCGTTCCTGAAAACTTATATGCGCCTATGAATTATATAATGAATTTAGGAGGTAAGCGCATGCGCCCAAAATTACTTTTAATGGCTTTTGAGGCCATAACGGGTCATTTGAATAACGATGCGTTTAAATTAGCATTAGCTATAGAAACCTTTCACAATTTTAGTTTAGTGCATGATGATATTATGGATAATGCGCCTATTAGAAGAGGTTCTCCTTCAGTGCACGAAAAATGGAATACACCCACAGCTATACTAGCGGGTGATAATTTAATGATGAAATGTTATGAGTTAATTTTAGAAACTAATCTTGAAAATACAAGCACTATTTTAAGGTATTTTACCCAAATGGGGCAGCAGGTATGCGAGGGTCAACAAATGGATATGAACTTGCCTAACCAAAAAGAAGTAACCGAAGCCGATTATTTAGAAATGATTCGATTGAAAACGGCTGTTTTGCCTGCAGTAGCTCTTAAAATAGGGGCTTTAGCAGCTAATACTCCGCTTCATATTGCAGAGGAATTTTATTTATTTGGATTGAATTTTGGTATGGCGTTTCAATTGCAAGATGATTATTTAGATACCTTTGGAACGCAAGCTGATATTGGAAAGCAAGAGGGAGGTGATATTTTAGAAAATAAGAAAACTATTTTGTATTTACATGCCTTACAAACCTTAGAAAACAATCAAAAAATAGAATTGCAAAATTGGTTTAACCAAGAGAAATATGAGTCTAAGCATAAAATTGAAAGTGTAAGAGAACTTTTTGTAAAAGCTAAGAGCAATGAGTACTTAACAGAGCTAAAACACAATTATGAACAAAAGGCATTATTACATTTGGATAATGCGTGTTTAAATAATAATTACAAGCCAATATTTTTAGGTTTATTTGAGGTATTTAGGAATAGAAAAAACTAAAAATTAAAATTCAATCCTCCACTTAACCATCTTCTAGGCATTACAGATCCAAGTATATCGCTATATTTTTGATTTAAAACATTGTGTATTTGTGCAAAAATATTTGAATTATATTTTTTTAAATTATATGATAATTTAGTGTTTAACAAAAAATAATCCTTACTGATATAAGCATTTATGGCACTTGCTTGCTGTGTATTTCTCACTTTATATAGGCCATTAATAGCAATATTTATTGTTTTGTAATTATAAATAAAACTGAGTGTGCTTATTAATTTGGCGCTGCCTGAAATGTAAAATGAAGGAATACTATCACTGTTTTTAGTATATAGTTTTGTTAAATTATAATAAATGATGAACGTGTTATTGGTGTTTATTTTTTTTATAAAATTAATATCTAATTCCGCCCCATAGGTTTTTACCTCTTCTACATTTCTAGCAAGAGCATATACACCAGTTGAACTCAGGTTTGATTGTCTTGGCATATCTGCATATGCAGTTGGAGTCCAGTCAATTAAATTATTTTGATTTCGATAAAAAGCAGTAGTAGATACTTTGAGATTATTGTTTTTAACATAATCTGCACCTAATTCAAAATTAATAGTATTCTCAGTTTTTAAATTAGGATTTCCAATAGAGCCACCCGTTACAAGTGTTTTATTGTAGTTGTTATAGCGTTCTGTAAAGTCTGCATCTCTTATTCCTCTTGCAATTGAAGTTCTGAATGACCACTTGTTAGGATTATAGGTTATATTGAGTTGTGGTGAAAAAATAACACCATAATTTTCATTCCAGTTAGCTCTAATACTTTCATTTAAAAATAAATGAGATTTTAACTGATGTTTTAAAATAAGCCATATCGCACCATTCATTAAATTATGATTTCCTCTGTCATTACTCATAATAGATTTATTAATAAACTGTAAACCAGTAATATAGTTGGTGGTTTTATTTAACTTAGATTGGTAATTTAATTGATAAATTAGTTGCGAGGTTTTATTCTCATTAGCTTTACTACTGGCATTGTATTGAAAATTATCATTCAATAATTTATAGGATAAATCTGAGGTAAAAGAACCATTGTACCATTTTTTCGCAATTTGTAAATGATTGAAAAATGAATTAACTTTTTCCGCTGCTGTATCACTTTTAAATGGTGTATAAAAATTTTGTGCGTTAAAATCTCTTGAATCAAGGATAGATTTAAAACTTAAGCGCCAATTGTTTTTTAATTTGTATTGAAAAGCCCCGTGTAAAATGTTGTTGTTGAACTTGCTTGTTGTGCCTCTCAGTTGAATACCCTTGGCATTATTGGATAATGCGCCTAAACTCCAATAAATATTTTTTGTTTGTTTTGAAAAATGTAAATTATAATTATTTAAATTGTATTCACCTAATTGTATGCCTAAATTAACCTTATATCCATTTGTGTTGTTTAAGCTAAATCCTTTGGTAATAATATGAATTATACCTCCTACAGCATCACTTCCCCATACTGCCGAACTAGCACCTTTTAAAATTTCTACGCGTTCTATTTCATTTGGGTGAATAGGGATATTGCCATTAAAGTGACCAGTTAACGGGTCATTTAATCTAATGCCATCCAATAAGATTAGCACCTGTTGATAGGTACCCCCTCTTATTAAGATATCACTTTGAGAACCTTGTGGGCCTCTTTGTTGCACTTCTACGCCTCCTACATAACGCAAAAGTTCATCTACTGAATTGATTGCAAATTTCTCAAATAATTTGCCGTTTAGGCTTAAAATATTTCTGCCAGTTTGTGTTTGTTTTTGAATACTTGACGTGCCTGATACATTTACAGAATCTATGAACACTATTTGAGAATAAGAATTTAAAGCGATTAATATAATGATGGGAAGGAAAATATTTTTAAGGCTCATATTGGCAGGTCTAATTTGGTTTCTGTGCAACTACTCTATATATAAATGCTGAACAAATTTTTCTGCGTGCAAAGCGTGCTTGAGAATCTGATTGGCATAGCTTAAGGTAAATATCTTTAGGTACACCAAAATATTCATAACTTACCCCATTGGAAAAATCTAAACGAAGTACTTGGTTTTTATACTCATAGTTGGTAACAATATTGTTAGAAATTACTTCTGTATATTCTTCTAAATTATTTTGGGCTGTTTCTGGCGAAATACTTACCAAAAAATGATAAGCTTCTATCACC
>JABMMZ010000025.1 GCA_013205405.1 Bacteroidota bacterium
ATCACCATCATTTTGATAATTTTTGGCAGCATTAATACCGCCTTGTGCAGCTATACTGTGCGCTCTTCTTGGAGAATCTTGAAAGCAAAAACATTTCACTTTGTAACCCATTTCTGCTAATGAAGCAGCTGCTGCAGAACCTGCTAAACCAGAACCTACTACAATTATTTCTAAGTGTCTTTTATTAGCAGGATTTACCAACGGTATGCTTGATTTATATTTGGTCCATTTATCGGCTAATTGTCCTTCAGGTATTTTTGAATCTAAAATATTTGACATAAATTTTTTGTTTTAAAAATTATTTTTGAAAAAGTAAGAAATAAATAGGCATGGCTGCAAAAAGTGTTGGAACAAGGACACCAAATAAGCCGAAGCCAACAAATTTTATTAAACCATTGTATTTTGAGTTATAAATACCCAGCGATTGAAAGGCACTGCTAAAGCCATGCACCAGGTGAAATGATAATGCAACCATTGATAAAATATATAATAATACTATCCAAACATTTTTAAACGCGTCCGCTACTACTTTGTATAAATCTTTTATGATAACATAATCAACACGGTTGTTACTGAATTCCAATTTTTTAAATGTTGGTTTTTGTGGAAAATCTGAAACACTCATATTAACAACTGTTACTGTATCTTTTCCTAATTGCTTTTCGTATCTAGTATAAGGTGTTTCACCAAATTTATACTGTGCCCAAAAGCCCCACATATGAAAAATAATAAAAGCTAAAATAATGGTGCCTAATACGCCCATCCATCTGCTGGTCCATTTGCTATTGGCGTTGCCATTGTATGATGCATATTGAACAGGACGTGCTTTTTTATTTTCAAAAACTAAATATAAACCCCAAAAAGCATGAAATAAAATAGTAGCATACAATCCATAAGAAGTAAATTTAATTAAAGGATTAGTGGTCATAAATACGGCATAAGTATTAAAAGCTAAACCTCCATCATGTTTATATAATTGTAAATTACCAATTAAGTGAATTAATAAAAAAGTGCACAGAAACAATCCTGTAAGTGCCATTAAGAGCTTTTTACCTATGCTCGATTTCAAAAAACTTATAATCCAATTCATATTTTCTTTTACGTGTATTTTAATTACTGCAAATTTATTCTTTATAATTTATTATCTTAAACTAAATATTATTTAAATTAATTATAAATAACAACTAAATGTTTATATATTTAACATATCATTTCTTGTTTTGATTGTTCAATTAGTATTATTTTGCGCAACACATTCATTTTTAGTAAAAAATATATATATGTTTAAATTAATTCGTTCCGTTTTGTTTTTAATGTCGGCCGAAAAAGCACATTATGTAACGCTTAATCTATTGCAGTTTCTTATAGCCATTCCAAAGGTCGGGTTTATAATTAAAAGTATTTATAAAAATAAAAATTCTAAACCTGTTACTCTATTTGGTATTAATTTCCCCAATAGAATTGGCTTAGCTGCGGGCTTTGATAAAAATGCTAAATATTTAAAAGTTATGCAAGTTTTAGGATTTGGACATGTAGAAATAGGTACTGTAACCCCTTTGGGTCAAGCAGGGAATGATTTACCGCGTTTATTTAGACTCATAAAAGATGAAGCCATTATCAATAGAATGGGCTTTAATAATGATGGTGCCGATACCATTGTAGAACGGTTAAAAAACAGACCTAAAGACTTAGTGGTAGGAGGAAACATTGGCAAAAATAAAATTACACCTAATGAAGACGCTATTTTCGATTATGAAATTTGTTTCAAAAAATTATACCCCTATGTAGATTACTTTACCGTGAATGTAAGTAGTCCTAATACGCCTGGCTTGAGGGAATTGCAAGACAAGAAGCCTTTGATTGAAATTTTAAATTCATTAATTAAAATGAGGGCTGAATATGTTAAAAATGGTCAAAAATCATTGCCTATTTTATTAAAAATAGCACCCGACTTAACCAATGAACAATTGGATGATATTGCCAGTTTAACTATTGAAACCGGAATAGATGGGCTAGTAGCTACTAATACAACAATTAGTAGAGAAGGATTGACGACCGATAAATTGATTATAGAACAAATGGGAATGGGTGGCTTAAGTGGCAAGCCGGTAATGCAGAAATCTACAGAAGTGTTGGCTTATTTAAATGAAAAATTGCAAGGTAAGGTGCCAATTATAGGGGTAGGCGGCATTTTAAATGGCAATGATGCCGATGAAAAATTTAAAAATGGTGCTGCAATTGTACAAGTATATTCAGGATTTATTTATGAAGGACCAGCTTTGGTACAAAGTATTTGTTAATGTTTTTATTAATCAAACTCAGATTTTATAAATATATTTATTTGATTAGTGTGTATCTAATTCCTAAAAATGCACGTATACCTTGGTTTGGACCATACATATAAGTTGGATCAAAGGATAAGGCATAGGGATTATTTGCAGTTACTAAAATTTGACCATTGCTTCCATATTGTACTTTTTTATCAAATGGGTCGTTGCTTCTGGCTATAATAAATGGATTACTTTTATTTGGAGTCCAATTTAACAAGTTTTTTACTCCGCCATACAATTGAAAATATTTAAATCCATCAAAAGTTAATTGTATATTTTGTATGCTCCACCAAGGCGAATATGCATTGCGTGGGTCGCTATTTCCTAATAAGGGAAGGCGCATTGGGCTGTATACATTTCCGGTATAATCTACACTTAATTTGGCTTTTTTGATTTTATAAGATATGGCCCATATACCAGTAAAATTTTCTGTAAGAATTTGTTGATTAGAAATTCTATTTTCGGTTAATGTATTCTCCATCAATGTTGCACCTATTATTATTTTAAAACTATTTGAAAAAGAAATGTCTGTATTTAGGCTAATACCTTTACTTTCGGCATAACCATTTAAATTATCATACATTATTTTATTAGGATCTGTTTCATAATCACCTACAATTCTATTATTAAAATAGGTGTAAAAAGCAGATGCATCTATGCCAACAAAAGTTCCTTTTTTCGAAAATATTTTTTTTATGAAGTTTAAATTTGTATTATATGATTGTTCGGGTTTCAAGGTGTTTTTAATTTCAATAATCCTAGCTCCGGTAAGTGCTGCATGATCTTCTGTAAATAAATTCACTACTCTAAAACCTGTCCCAGCATTTAAACGAAAAATATTTTTTTTATTAATATCCCATTTGTAAGCAATACGTGGCGTAAAAATATTTCCATGATAATTATTATAATCGTACCTAAAACCGCCCAAAATTTTATGTTTTTTAGAAATAGAAATCTCATTTTGAAAAAAAATACCAGGAAGTAAAGTTTTTTGTGGTTGGTTTTGGTTGTTAGTACTGTCTGCTGTTGACGTTGCAGGTGTATTATCATCATAGAAAGTATAGCGTAAGGCTGTCCCTATTAAAAAGTCATTTATGCCAATTTTTTTATCCCATGTAACTTGAGCGAAAGCAATATTTTGTTGTGCTTTGTATGATGTTAATCCATATACACTGTTTTGATTGTGGTTGTTGAATGAGTATGACAATAATATTTTTTCTTTAGTTGGCAGTTGGTAATTCCCCAAAATTTCCCAACGTTTGGTATAAATACTCTCGCCATAAATACTGTCACCACCTCTAAATTCTTTGCGCCATTGTAATTCTCCGCCCCAACGGTCTTCATACATGTAACGTGCAGCAATAGAAAAAATACGATTTTTTGTACGTTGAAAATTCCATTTTTGAAAAACTGAAATTCTGTTTTGTAAGGTCATATCTGTGAAGTTATCATAGTTTTTATCTATTCTATTTTGGAAATTAAAATAGTTGATACCCGTTAATACACTTGCTTTTTTACCTGCATTTAATTTAAAACTAAAATCTGTATTATACTCTCCCCAACTGGTGCCAAATATATCTAAAGAAAACAATGGTGCATTTTTAGGATTCTTAGTTATAATATTTATCAAACCACCAACTGCTTCGCTGCCATATAAAGAAGACGCGGGACCTTTCACAATTTCTATGCGTTCTATTAAAGAATTAGGAATACCAGACAAGCCGTAAACAGTAGACAAACTGCTTACTATGGGCATTCCATCAATCAATACCATTGAATATGGACCTTCTAAACCATTTATGTGAATATCGCCTGTATTACAAATGTTGCAGTTTAATTGGGGACGCACTCCATTTATATTTTGCAAGGCCTCAAAAATATTTGATGTAGGATTTTTTTTGAAATAGGTTGACTTAAAAACCTCTACACATAGAGGACTTTCTTGCCTACTTACTTCTTTTAAAGTGCCAGAAATAACTTTAGCAGATTGCACATAATCCAAACTTACAAGTTCAAAGTTTAGAATTAAGTTTTCAGTATCTTTAAGTGTGATAGACTTTGTTAAGCGCTCATATCCTTTACAAAAAGCCTGAATTTGATAAGAGTCCGCTTTTATATTTTTTATACTATAAACCCCAGTAGAATCTGTGTTTATTAAATAGTTAGTCCCTTTTATTGAAATTGTTGTAACCTTTAAGGCTAAACTATCAGATGTAACTATACCAGAAATAGACCCATTTTGTGCTAAACCAATTTGAAATGAATAATAAAAAGCAAGCGCTAATATGGTTGGTATTTTCACAAATTTCAATTTTGGAATTAATTTTCATTCGCAAAAGTAATAAAGTTAGACTAATCTAACAAATAAAGTTTGAAATATTATGTACTTTTGTTTTAGAAGCTTACTTTTGTGTAAAATATGTTGTTATCGTATACAGAAGAAAATTATCTAAAAGCATTACTTAAAATAACTTTCAATAGCGGTATTAATGAAGTAGGCACCAATAAATTGGCTGCATCTTTGGTTGTGAAGCCCGCTACTGCAAATGATATGCTTAAAAAATTGAAAGAAAAAGAATTGGTAAAGTATGAGAAATATGGGAAAATTAAATTAAGTAAAAGTGGACAAAAAATAGCTTTAGATATTATCAGAAAGCACCGGTTATGGGAAACTTTTTTATATCAAAAATTAGAATTTAGTTGGGATGAGGTACATGAAGTAGCAGAGCAATTGGAACATATCAAGTCAGAAAAATTGATAGACAAATTGGATAAATATTTAAATTTCCCAGAGTTTGATCCTCATGGAGATCCAATTCCGAATAGAAATGGCGAATTGAAAGTACACTATAAAAAAACATTGTCGGATATAGCAGTAGGCAGTAGTTGTAAAATGGTAGCTGTCAAAGATAATTCAAGTTCGTTTTTACAATATATAATCAAGGTAGGATTGGGGATTAATAACCAAATTAAAGTAATTTCAAAACAAGAATATGATTCAATAACCATTATAGAAGTAAATGATATTTTATCGAGTGTAAGTCTTAAATTTGCTGAAAATATTTATGTACTTTGCGGTGATTGCATTGAAGGTAAAAAATGTTTTGAATGTCAATAAATTATTATCTTAAATGTAAAGAAGTTTTTCAATTATTATTTCGTGGTTATTATTTAGCCATTTTATTTTGGCTCAAAAATTATAATTAAAAGGTGGTGTAGGTAATTACGAAGCTTTGAATATTGGCTTAAGTCACAATTTTAAAAAATGGACATTAGAATATGGTGTTGGTTCAGATCTTAATATTCATAAAAAGGTTTTTATAATGTGTTTTAAATTTCTGCAGGTAAAAAAATGTTTAAGAAAATAAAAGTTTTAAATGGAAATTTAAGTTTGCATCTTAAGGCAATGGCTTGGCATATTGAGAATAAAAGCAATGTACTTTCTGTATTTTCCGCTTCGCCTGAAATAATTTACAGGGTGCCAATTAAAGAAAAATTTCATTTAGTAATATATGGCGATATCAGGGTAACTAATAGCTCAGGACAGAAAGCAATCCCGATAGTAGTTAATTGTTACGATATTGTTTTTAATCAGACATTCTTTTTTTAGTGATTCATTATTATATACTTAAAAATATTTTTTAAATTTATTTAAACCTTTTTTATTTTACAAGGTCATAACATCAACAACCTTAAAAAAATAAATAAAGTAAAAATGAAAAAGTTAATGTTATGTATCGTAGCTGTTGTGTTTACAGTAAGTAGTTTTGCCCAAGATGGGAACAAAGTTCAAAAAACACCTGAAGAAATAGCCAATAAAAGAGCTGATAAGTTGAAAACTGAGTTAACACTATCTGATGATCAAAGAGCTAAAGAATATGCTTTAGAATTAGATAGAATAATTAAAGTGAGAGCAACACGTGCAAAATACCCAACAGATAAAAAAGCTGCTCACAAAGAAATAAAACCTATAAATGAAGCTTCTCAAACTGCACTAAAAGAAATTTTAACAGCTGACCAAATAACCAAATGGGAAGCATTAAAAAAAGCCCAAAAAGAGAAAAGAAAAGGTAAAAAAGCGGCCGCATCTGACGATGAGATTGATTAATACTGTAATCTAATAATTTATAAAATTCAGAAAGCCTATCAATACAATAATTGATAGGCTTTTTTTTATTACCTTCGCAGCCCTTAAAAATAAGATTTATGATTAAAGTTTCTAATATATCGTTAAGATTCGGTAAACGCGTATTATTTGATGAAGTAAATGTGAAATTTGTGCCGGGCAATTGCTATGGTGTAATAGGTGCTAATGGTGCTGGAAAATCTACATTTATAAAAATACTTTCAGGCGAAATAGAGCCTACTACTGGCCGAGTAGAAATAGAAAAAGGCAAACGCTTAAGTATATTAAAACAAAATCACTTTGAATTTGATCAATTTCAAGTGTTGGAAACTGTGGTAATGGGCAACAAGCCATTATTTGAATTAATGAAAGAAAAGGATGCCATTTATGCTAAAGAAGATTTTTCGGATGCAGACGGCATAAAAGCGAGTGAATTGGAAGAGAAATTTGCTGAAATGGAAGGTTGGAATGCAGAAAGCGATGCGGCTACTTTATTGAATGGATTGGGAATAGGAGAAGAAATTCATTCTAAAACTATTCATGAATTGAGCAACAACGAAAAAGTAAGAGTGCTTTTAGCTCAAGCTTTGTTTGGTAATCCAGATATCTTATTATTAGATGAGCCAACCAATGACTTGGATGTAGATACCATCAAATGGTTGGAGAATTTTTTAGCCAATTTTGAAAATACAGTTCTTGTAGTGTCGCATGATAGACACTTTTTAGATTCAGTATGTACCCATGTAGCGGATATCGATTTTAATAAAATAACAACGTACAGTGGTAATTATACTTTCTGGTACCAATCTTCGCAATTAGCTTTAAAACAACGTGGCGATCAAAATAAAAAGGCAGAAGAAAAGAAAAAAGAATTAATGGACTTTATTCAACGTTTCAGTGCCAATGTAGCCAAAAGCAAACAAGCTACCAGTAGAAGAAAAATGATTGACAAACTAAATATTGAAGAAATAAAACCTTCTACAAGAAAATATCCAGGTGTTTTCTTTATTCAAGAACGTGAGGCTGGTGATCAGGTTTTAAATGTAGAAAACCTGAGTTATAAAATGGAAGGTGAAACATTGTTTAGTAATTTAACTTTTTCGATTAGAAAAGGGGATAAGGTAGCTATTTTGAGTAAAAATGCTTTAGCTATTAATAAATTATTTGAATGTTTATCTGGAAACGAAGATCATAAAACAGGCAATATTGAATGGGGGATAACCATCAAAAAATCTTATATACCTAATGATAACTCCTCATTTTTTGAAGGTATAAAATTAAGTTTAGTAGATTGGTTGCGTCAGTATTCTGTTGAAAAAGATGAAACTTATGTGCGTGGTTTTTTAGGTAAAATGTTATTTAGTGGTGAAGAAAGTTTAAAAAGTGCTTTTGTACTAAGTGGTGGCGAGAAAGTAAGATGTATGTTGAGTAAATCTATGTTGGAAAGTCCTAATTTAATTATAGCCGATGAGCCAACCAATCACTTGGATTTAGAAAGTATTCAGGCTTTAAATAATAGTTTCATTGATTATAAAGGTACTTTATTGTTTTATAGCCATGACCATGAGTTTATTAATACAGTTGCTAATCGTATTATAGAAATTGGTCCATTGGGTATGATAGATAGAAATTCTACTTACGATGATTATATTGATGATGAAACCATCAAAGAAAGAAGATTAGCCATTTATAATAAAGTAGCTACAAAATAATAGAAATGAAAAAGCCAACATTAAATGATAGATGGCTTTGGATTTTAGAAACAGTCCATATTCCCTTATGGTTAATTAAAGATCTTTGCTGGCTATTAACATGGAAAACATTAGGTGTAATAATGGCAATTCCAACTTTTTTAGTGGCTATTATTATAACAGTAGTTTCGTATCAAGACAAAAAAAGATTTTTACCCAATATATCCATTGCCTTTTGGATAATAGCCAATGCAAATTGGATGGTAGCAGAATTTTTTGACTTGCCAACCAAATTCTATAGTATCATTCCATTTTCAATAGGAATAGCGGTATTTGTTTGGTTTTTAATAAGTAGAATCAAAATAAAGAAAACACAATAGTTTTTTAAAGTTATTATCAACTTTCTAGTAAGCATTAAATTGGGTTATTCTGCAACTTCTTCACTATCAGAATTGCCAAATAGCCTATTTAAAAAGCCCCCTTTTTTTAATTCACCATTATTGTATTTTTCTTTGTAATCAAATTCGCTGTCAGATTTATAATATTTCCATGTGCCATCTTTTGTACCTTTTCGGTATTTGCCTTTTATTTTTATGACTCCATTTTCATAATATTCTGCATATATTCCATCAGCCTGATTTGTTTTATCATCTATTTCAGTTAAAGTTTTTACCTGACCATTTTCATAATAGGTGGCATTCATGTCATTTTGAAAATTAGCAATTAGGAATAAATCCATAGCAGTTAAAGTATCGTTTTCACTGTTGTTATTTGTATCAATTGTTGCAATTTTTTCAATGTAGGGTGAATACTGTGTGCCGATAACAGTGCGCATTCTATCACCATCGCCACTTAAGCTTAAACCAAAATGAGTAAAGCAACGCACATATTGCGGTGTTTTTTTTGTACTTTTCCAACTTTCGGCATTCAATAAGCCTTTAAAATTAGCAAAATGCCTGTCTGGACTCATATAAGTTAAAATACTGGTTTCCGAAGGAAATTTATCTCTAAAATCTCTGTAATCTTGTCTATTGGTTATAGTGTTTTGCGCAATGTAATCATCAATAGTTACAAGAAGCGATTTTGGGTCATCACTCATTACCACATAATCGTCTATAATGGTATAATACGGTTTGTCTATTTTAGAAAATAACTTACCTAAGAATGCTTTAAACAAGCCTTTCACTTCTATATATTTTATATCATAACCATTATAATTTACCGTTTTAAATTTTAATGGTGTGCGCTTTCTTATTTTAGCTTCAATTATATCTAAGTTTTCTTTTGCATCACTAATATCATTTGCTTTTATAGCCATTATATTATGTAACTTATTACCTATTAATACATCTGTTTCATACTGGGCTATGGCTATTTCGGAACCTATCCAATCAAACATATTTTTTTGTAAATTAATATTTAATAACTTTTCTATTTTCTTAATATTGGCTTGTTGCTCAGCATAAGCAGTAGCATCTTTTTGCCAAATAGTGCTGAGGTTGCTATAAAAAGTATTAAAATCTTTAAAACCCATACTTAAATAAAAGGAGCTTTTATTAGAAAATACTTTTTCGGAATTGGTGGTAGATTTACCAGAAATAGACAAAGCTTGTAAATAAGAACTAATGCTATCATTAACCATACTATAACCATCGGCCAATAGTTTATCATTATCAATAATGCAATTTAATCCACTAAAATGAAGGCTGCTGAATAAATCTTTTACATCGCTTACATCATCAATATATACGCCTAAATATTGATGAAAAGTTTGATAATTAATAAAAATTCTACATAAGCCATTTGCCGCAGTAAGTTGGTTTACCTCAGTGAAGTGAATGTCAGAACCTAATTGACTAGCAGGCGTTTTTGATGTTGTAATTACTTTCTCTAGTAAACCTTTATTGTAGCTAATCACCATATAATTATTTACAAAGCTAATGTACATGGTCTCTCTTGTTACGGCATCAAAAAACTCGTTTATCTCCGTTTCAAAATAATTGCGAACCGTATGTTTATAACCAAATTGTTTAACAATGGTAACCAACCCACTTTTTACAATACTTGATTTAGAGGCTTCTTTCATATCGGCATAATATACAAAATCATAATCTTTGGCTTTGGTCATGTGGACAGAAATAAGCAAATGCCTTTGTCCAAGCAATGAAAAAATTTGCTGATTCTGTTTAATAACTTCGTCTAATACATCAGCATTTTTGGTAATTTCTGCAAATTTTGGAAAAGTTTTTAAGCCTTGCCACAAAGTGCTGCTGCTAAAAGTTTGCCAGTTTTTAATAGGGTCTTCCGTTTCTATTACCATTAAAGCATCTTGTGGCACAAGGTAAAAGCCATCTAAAAATTTATTAGGCGAAAACTTAAGCCAAGCCCAGTAAGCTGCTATGGTTAATAAAATAATGGCGAGTATGATTAGTATTTTTTTCATTGTTTTTTTTAAGGTATTTTTTAAATTTTGCAAGCACTACTTGCAAAATTATAGCTAATTGATTTTCTTTTTGTTGTATTTTTATCTTTTCAAATCCTCCAACTCTTGCCATACAAAAGCAAATAATTCGCCTACATATTCAGGTGTAAAATCAAATTTAATACCGCCTGATTGGTATAATTCAGGAATAGTTACTGTATAGCCTTTGCTCAACATATTTTTATAGCCATCTAATCCTGTTTTTTTATTTATTAAAACATTGCGCCACATGGCAATAGCCCCCAATTGTGCAAAGCCGTATTCAATATAATAAAAAGGCACTTCGTATAAATGCAATTGTTTTTGCCAACTATTGGCTAAGTAATGCTCGTAGCCACTCATATCGGTTATACCTGTATCAAATCGTTTAGCCACTTGTATCCAAGCGGCTGTTCTTTCTTCCAACGTGTGGGTTGGATTGGTATATAACCAATGTTGAAATGCATCTATTGTAGCTATCCATGGCAGTGTGGCTATTACGCCTTCTAGTTGTTCTATCTTGGCTCTTTTAAGTTCTTCTGGGTTGCTTAAAAACGTATCCCAACCTTCCATGCTTATGAGCTCCATAGCCATACTGGCCACTTCGGCTACTTCCATAGGTGCATTTTTAAAGGCATTGAGTTTTAAGTGTTCGCTTAAAAAGGAGTGCATAGCATGACCGCCTTCATGCACCATGGTTTCTACATCGCGCAAGCTACCTGCAGCATTCATAAATATAAAAGGTATGCCACTTTCTGCTAATGGATAATTATACCCACCTGGTGCTTTGCCAATTCTGCTTTCTAAATCTAAAAATCCTTTATCTCTCATAATAGAAAGATTATTTGCAAACTCTGGTTCTACAGTATTAAAACAGGCAATGCTTTTTTCCAATAAATCTTTACCATCAGTAAATGGTTTAAGCGGCTCTCTATTTAAAGAGTCAACACCTAAGTCGAAGGGTTTTAAAGCATCTAATCCAAGATTTTTTTGTCTTTCCGCTTCTATTTTTTTATTTAATGGTACTACTACTTTTTCAATCGCATCATGAAAATTAAAACAATCTTGCACACTGTAATCAAAACGACCCATAGCTTTGTGCATATAATCTCTGAAATTATCAAACCCAGAATTTATAGCTACTTGGTGGCGTTTGGCTATCAATTCAGAAAATAATTCATCCAGTTCAGTTTTGTTTTCTAAACGCTTGTTGTTAATAGTTTCATAGGCATTTTTTCTAACGTCTCTATCGGTAGCTTTCAGTTTATTAGATGCTTGCTGAAGTGTTAAGGTTTCGCCATCTATTTCTACAGCCATAGAGCCTGTAATACTGCCGTATTTTTGAGCCAATGTTTGCAAATCAGCATTTATTGGAATATTTTCTTCTCTAAAAAGATTAATAGCATTTTGTAACGATCTAAAATAAATATGATAATCAGATTGACTTTCAAGTATAGTTTTAAATTCTGAATTTACTACTTTTTTATTTATTTTATCATCGTAGGGTGCTATAAAGGGTTGGATATTGGTTACAAAGTCTATGTATTTATTTTCTAATTCTTGATTACTGCTATCGCAAGTCATTTTTATATATCGCCAAGCTAAGTCTTCGCTTACTATACTATCCAATTCACTTATGTTAGTTAAAAAAGTTTCATATGTTTCTTTTGTTGCAATTGGCATCTCAAGAATAGTATCAAGGTATGGTTGAAGGTTTTTCCATGTTGTAATTTCGAATGATTGGGGAAGAAATTGACGGTTATTTTTCATTGTTAAATATTATTCATCAAAAATAGAAATAAAAAAAGGAAAGTTTGAATAAAAGAATGAAATACTTTTAAACCGGTTTTGCCAATTTCATAATTATTCTATAAATGTTAAAAGCATTTATGAACAAAAAACGAAAAGCATAATAAAACCTAATATCCAAACATTTTATTGAACAGAACTTGATGTTTCAAATCCTTTAGTTAGCATAATATTTGTAAAATAATTTTTAATAATAACTAATGCAATAAAATAGAATAGCCCTACAATAGCAATAATTATACTATGAGAATGTAAAATACTTTCTGAAAATAGATTGATGGTAAAAACCAATATACAACAATGTTTTTATTTTGTTTTTAGAATTATTAATTAAAAGCTGAGAATATTGAATAAAACCTAACAAAGAAAGTAAAACAATAACGCCTCCAATAAAGGCAAATAATGTTTTTTTATTCATGTTTTTATTTTTTAATTTTCACAAAAATATTGAATTTACCACATTGTCAATGCTTAACTAAATAATCCCCAAGCTTTTATTTTTTGTTTGCTAAATTCAATAGTAGGCATAGGTACTTTAATACCGTTTAAAATATAAAAAAGGGTTTTTAAATTTTTGCTTTTTGTTTTTATTTGGGTAAAATCTATGTCAAGCGATAAATAATATTGTCGGTATCTTTTCATATAACTATAATCTTGGGTGATATTGTTTTTATCTTTCCAAATATTATCCTCGCCACCTATCATACCACTTGCACCATAGCCTATTGCTAGACCTATCCATTTATGTTTTTTAATAGGTGAGTAGGTTAACCAATAAGTTTGACCATTATAATCTTTTAACAAATGCTCATTCCAGTTTTTACCCAGTACATTAGATCTAATATAGGCATATCCTGTTGGGTGAAAACTATATTTCATTTTTATTTTCTGTTCCTGCCATATGGCATGCTGCCCAGCACTAAGTATTGTGCCAAAACTATTAGCCACTAAATCTCCTGTACTAGCACCCCAGCCAGAAGAAAAACCATCAAAAACCTCAATAGGTGTTTGAAAAATAGTGCCAAATAATGCCCATTTCCATTGTTTATTTTTAGGCACTCCAGCCCATTTAGCAGCTTCTATTCCTGCTACACCTAAATAATAAGATGAAAAAGCATGTCCGCATTTATCTATCTGCAACCAATTTTGGTTATCGTTTAAAAAATGAAATTTAGATTTTGGATAATCCTTATACCACAGTTGAGATAAAGCTGTATGGGCGAAAACAGTGCCACCGAAACCTACTAAATAGCAAGTATTTTTTCTTTTATTTAAATTTAAAGTATCATAATTGGAAGCACAAATAATATTTATGAATAAAAAAATACAAGTGAATATTAATGCATTTTTTTTCATTTAATATTTACTCTTAAAGAATGGTGTCTTTACAAGCATCTAATATTTCATATGCTTTAGCTGAGGTGATACTTTCTGCATATACACGCAATACGGGTTCAGTACCGCTTGGTCTTATCATTACCCATTCTTCATTGCCTAAATGGTATTTAAATCCATCTAAATATTCAGTTCTTTCTATTTGATATTTACCAAAAGATTTATAACTATTGGCTTTACAATTGGCTATTATGGTTTGTTTTTGCTCTTCTTTTATATGCAAATCGTAACGCTCTACTGCAAAAGGACCTACTATTTCATACGTTTCAGCTATTAATTCTTCAATGCTTTTTCCTGTTACTGCCATATATTCCAATATTAATAAGCCCATCCAAATACCATCTCGCTCTGGAATATGACCTTTTACAGCTATACCACCACTTTCTTCAGCACCTATCAATACATCATCTGTAATCATATATTCGCAAATATATTTAAATCCTATTTTGGTTGTAATAGTTTCTAAGCCTATATGTTGTGCTAGTTTATCTATTTTATTAGAGACACTAAAGCTTTTAATAATTTTACCCGAAAGACCTTTATATTTTGTAAGATATTGCATCAACAAAAGAATTAAATGATGAGAATCTACAAATTGACCTTTACTGTCAAAAAAACCAATTCTATCCGCATCTCCATCCGTTGCTAATCCACACAATATTTCAGCATTATTTTTTATCAAAGAGGAGAACTCTTGTAAATTTTTTAGTATTGGCTCTGGGGCGGTATCATTAAAACTTGGATTAATTTCGCAGTGCAATAAATGCGCATTCGGTAATAAATTTTTAATTACATTTTGACCAGCGCCAAACATAGCATCGTAACCAAAATGTGGTGCATATTGTTTTAATTTAGTTAAGTCAAATTTGTTTGCAATTTGATTTAAATATAATTTTTCGAAATCAGAATATTCTATTAAATCTTTTTCAATGTAAAATTCCAAAGGTAATAATTGAGGTAATTCTTTATAATCAATAAGAGTTTCAATTTTTTCAATTTCGGTTGGTACTGCTGGCCCACCATAACTTGCCTTAATTTTATAACCATTATAACTTGCTGGATTATGACTAGCAGTAATGATAACACCTGCAAAAGTATTAAATTCTACATTAGCTAAAGATATCATAGGTGTGCTGCATACATTGTTAGATAAAAAAACTTTTATACCTTGATTGGCTAATACTTTAGCTGTAGTTTCTGCAAAAATTTTACCTCCAAAACGACAGTCGTACCCTACAGTACAAGTTTTGTTTTCTGAAGAATTTAGTATCCATAAGCCAGTAGCATGCGCCACTCTCGTTAAGTTTTCTACTGTATAATTATCGGCTATTATTTCTCGCCAACCGTCAGTCCCAAATTTAATTTTGTACATGTGTTTAATTGTTTCTTGAGTATTTAACATAATTGCTTACTTGTGTCCATTTGTATTCTTTTAAAGCTTTTAAATATAAGGCACTTTCATCAGGTGGAATTAAAGTGTTGTTAAATTTAAAAATTGAAAACAAATAGTTTTTTTCAGCTACGATATCATCAATAGATTTGAATTGAATCAATAAATTCCATTTTTCTATTTCTTCAAAAGTTAAAGTATTTAATGGTTTGTTATTGGTAAATATTTTAATGCTTTTAGGTAAATAGCTATAAACATTTCCATTTTTTCGCCATTCTTCGATTATTTCTATTCGTGTAATAGACAATTCATTTTTGAACGTTTGATAATCGTAATATTTACTACCCCCTATTTCAAAAAAAATTTCTTTATTGGTGTTCAAAAAGTTTTCTAATCCTTTAATTAATACTATGCCAGCATCATTCTTTTCAGACACATTTTTATCTATTACATAGCTTAACATTTTGCTTGTGGGTAATTGATATAAACCACTTACTTTTTTCTTTGAATAAAAAGCATCGTTTTTTATTTTTTGAGCTAAAGCTATATTTTTACTAAAGTTTGTATTCCCAAACTGAATTAAGGCGAAATCATACTTTCTACTATATAATGCGTTAATATAATTTAGCTCCGCAGGACCATTCACATTAGTTGTAATATAGTTTGTAGCTAGTATACTATAAGCCTCTGCTGCATCTACATATCCAAATGAAACTCTGCCTTTGTCAGTTTCTGCTAAAAATGAAAAACCTGCAACATAAAATTCTGTTTTACGTCTTGTGCTTGTCCAAAGTTCATTGATAAACAAACTTTCTAAATTACTAAACAACGCACTGTTACTATTTTCTATATTTTGAAGTGCATTTGGAGAAATAGCGACTTGTTTTTTAGGTGAGTCCCAAAGGGTTAATTTACCTGATAAAATATTTTTATAAATTAAAGCAGGTAAATCTTGAACCAGGTTAAAACCATTGGTATCATTCTGATTGGCTGCATACAAATGTATGAGTGCAGGAACTTCTGTATAAGCTTTGCGTTTAGCTTCTACAATATTTGCTAAAAATAAAAACGATATGTAAAAAATTATTTTATACAAAAGCATTTTCACCAGTTACTTCCATACCCAATATCAGTAAATGTACATCATGCGTGCCTTCATAAGTAATTACACTTTCCAAATTCATCATATGTCTCATTAATGGATACTCACCAGTAATACCCATTCCGCCATGTATTTGACGTGCCTCGCTAGCTATTTCTTTGGCTATTTGTACATTGTTTCTTTTAGCCATACTTATTTGCGCAGGAGTGGCTTTGCCAGCATCCATTAAATTCCCCAAACGCCATACCAATAGCTGTCCTTTGGTGATTTCTGTTATCATTTCGGCTAATTTTTTTTGTTGCAATTGAAATCCACCAATTGGTCGGCCAAATTGAATACGCTCTTTTGAGTATCTTAAAGCGGAATCGTAGCAATCCATAGCAGCACCCAATGCACCCCAACTAATTCCGTAACGGGCAGAGTTTAGGCAAGTTAAAGGCCCTTTCAATCCTTCTACACCTGGTAATAAGTTTTCTTTAGGTACTTTCACATTGTCAAATACCAATTCTCCAGTAGCACTTGCTCTTAAGCTCCACTTGCCATGTGTTTCGGGCGTTGTAAAACCTTCGTAACCACGTTCTACAATTATACCTCTAATTTTTCCTTCTTCATTTTTAGCCCATACCACAGCTATATCTGCAAATGGAGAATTACTAATCCACATTTTAGCACCATTTAATAAATAATGGTCGCCCATATCTTTAAAATTGGTGGTCATTCCAGAAGGATTGCTACCATGATCAGGCTCTGTTAGCCCAAAGCATCCCATTAATTCGCCTTTGGCTAGTTTGGGTAAATATTTGTGTTTTTGCTCCTCGCTACCAAATTTATAGATAGGATACATTACCAAGCTGCCTTGCACACTGGCAGTAGAGCGAATACCGCTATCGCATCTTTCCAATTCTTGCATTATTAGGCCGTAAGTAATATAATCCATACCGCCACAGCCATATTCAGCAGGTAATTGTGGACCAAAAGCACCAATTTCACCTAAGCCTTTTAAAATATGTTGCGGAAACTCAGCTTTTTGGGCATATTCTTCAATAATAGGCGACAGTTCGCGTTTTACGTAATCGCGAACAGAATTGCGAATTAGGATATGTTCTTCAGTTAATAAATCGTCAATGCCATAAAAATCTGGCTGTACGTATTTATCTTTACCTTGGTTGCGGTCTTTTAGTTCTTCAAAATTTATAGCAGACATTCTTTCTTTATATTTTCTGCAAAAATAAGAAATTTATTGCATTCAAAATACTACTTAAAAAGGCACATTATTAACATTAATATTATACTAAAATTGTTTTTCTTTGCAGTTAAATTATGCAACCAAATGATTTAGTATCAGTATCAGTTCAAGATTTAGAATTACACTTACCCAAAGGCATGTATAGTGATGAATTATTGCTGGAAAATAAATTTAAAGTTTCTACCATTGTAAAATATCATAGAAATATGATACCATATGACTCTTATATTAATTATGAAACAATTGTAGAAATATTAAATTCTGAAATGTATACCAATAATCAGTTGCTGGAAACGATTGTTCACAATTGTGTAGAAAAATTTTACTGTGAATGGCCTTTTATTTTCTTTTGTAAAGTAACGATTAAGAAATTAAATCCTACATTTGTAGGCTATAAAGTAGGAGAGGTAGTGGTGGAAATGGAGAGGTAGATTGAAAAACCTTTAAGACTTTTTCTATCAATTTCTTTCTCTTTTAAAGCATTTTAAACTTTTAAAACGCCCATACCCCATCAGCATGAATAACTTGACCTGTTATCCAAGCAGATTTTTCGGTAATTAAAAATTCAGCTAAATTGGCAATATCTTCTGCACTGCCTATCTTTTTTAGTGGGTGTCTCTGGGCATTGGCCTCTATCTTTTCAGAGCTATTTAAAAGTGATGCTGCCAAAGGCGTATTGGTAATAGATGGTGCAATACAATTGACACGAATATTAGGTGCAAATTCTGCGGCTAAAGATTTCGTTAAACCTTCTATTGCACCTTTTGAGACCGCTACCATACTGTGAAAATTGAAACCAGTTTGAACAGCTATGGTTGAAAATAAAACTATGCTAGCTTGTGAACTTTGCTTTAATTTTGGCAAACATTGTTGAATTATTTTGACAGCACCGAGTACTTGTAATTTATAATCTACTTCAAAGTCCTCGTTTTTTATTCTTGCAAATGGCTTTAAATTAATGGCACCAGGACAATAAGCAATACCATCTAATACTTCGGGTAAAAAAGACAAATCATATTCCGTTGCTAAAACATCCAAAAAATGATATTGTATAGTATCAGAATCGATAGGATGTTTATTGAAAGTGCCAAGCACATTGTTATTTATAGCCAATTGCTCAGCTAATTGTTTTCCAATGCCTGAGGAAGCGCCTACAATTAAATAATTTTTCATTTTAAACTTAACAATGCTAATTGAAATTGGTTTAAAATAAGGATACTATTTTAATACCTTTTTTTTGGGGTATTCGGTTTATTGCCCTGCTGAGCCTTTGGTCGCTGATGGTTATTGCGTTGTGGTCGTGCTTGTTGCTGCTTAGGGGCACGCTTAAATACACCATTAAATTCTACATGAAAAGGATGCTTATCATTAACAGGAATATTTTTACCTATTAGTTTTTGAATTTCTTTTAAATCACTGGTTTCTTCAGCTTCGCAAAATGAAAAGGAAATACCGCTTAAACCCGCTCTACCTGTTCTACCGATTCTATGCACATAAGTTTCGGGCACTTCTGGTAATTCATAATTAATAACATGGGTTAATTCATCTACATCTATGCCTCTAGCTGCAATATCCGTAGCAACCAATATTCTTGTGGTTCTACTTTTAAAATTAGCCAAAGCATTTTGCCTTGCATTTTGAGATTTATTGCCATGTATAGCTTGCGCACTTATGCCTATGGCTAATAGTTGTTTTACAACTTTATCTGCCCCATGCTTAGTGCGCGTAAAAACTAATGCTGTTTCAATTTTTTTATCTTGTAAAATATGATTGAGCAAGGCTTTTTTATTCTCTTTCTCTACATAAAACAAGGATTGCTGAATGGTATCTGCTGTAGAGGATACAGGGGCGACTTCTACTCTAACAGGATTATTTAAAATACTATTTGCCAATGCTTTAATTTCATTTGGCATAGTTGCCGAAAAGAACAATGTTTGTCTTTTAGCTGGAATTTTATTGATAATGCGTTTAACATCATTCACAAAACCCATGTCTAACATTCTATCTGCCTCATCGAGTATAAATATTTCTAACTGATTCAATTGAATAAAACCTTGATTCATTAAATCTAATAATCTTCCAGGCGTTGCCACTAGTATATCAATACCTCTTTTTAAAGCATCTACTTGCGGGTTTTGATTAACACCACCAAAAACAACTAAGTTTTTAATTTGCAAATTTTTACCATAAGCTTTAAAACTATCTTGAATTTGAATAGCTAACTCACGTGTGGGTGTAAGTATCAGCGCTCTAATTGGTCGTTTGCCACTTTGATTGTGGGTGTTTTTAGAAAGTAATTGTAGAATTGGGATAGCAAAAGCTGCCGTTTTTCCTGTACCTGTTTGCGCACATCCTAATAAATCTTTTCCTGCAATTATATGTGGAATAGCTTGTTGTTGAATAGGAGTGGGTTTGCTGTAGCCTTCATCAGAAAGCGCGTTTAAAATTGGCGTAATTATGCCTAAATCTGTAAATAACATTTTTTTTTATTTTTTTAAGTTGTGTAATGCGGTAATAAAGTAAACTTTATCATTAGAAACGAGAGAATAAAACACCAACTAAAAAATAAGATGAAGCTTTTACCAAACTGGCTTAGAATGCCGCTAATTATATGAACTAGTGCAAAGGTAGTTTATTTAAGTGAGATATTGAAAATTTTAAATTTGGGGTAAGTTGGGTATACGCTTATTTACTTACAGGACTAAAAAAAGGAAAACTAAACCATTAAGTTTTAGCTTTATTAGTTTTCTATTTCTTGAATATCTCCACCTGTAACACCACCTGATACTATCATTTTAAATATATGTGTAGGGTTAGCATCTAAGGGCTTTATTTTTTCGTTTTTAACCAAATATAAATCGCCCATAAAGCCATAAGACTTAGGGAAATAAACACCACTCATACCATCTAATTTTAAATTACTTAGGTCGTTTAGCGTTATAAAACCTATTTTATAAATGCCTTCACCATTCATTTCAACAATTACTGGCGCGGTAAATTTCTTTTTTTCGCCAACAAAGGCTTCCATAATATCTTTTACTGATGAATACAAAAATTTAATACCGGGTGTTTTTTCTAACCAATCATCAAACCAATCTAAAAAAGGCTTTGTTATATAACTAGAACCCAACCAACCTATTAATAATAATGATGATATAATAATTAATACACCTAATCCTGGTATATGGTCTCTTCCATAGTACCAACAATTTATTATTTTCTCATTACCTAAAAAACTATCTAACAAATTAAAAACCCATAATATAATGCCAACTGTAGCGGCAAGTGGTATGGCTATCATTAACCCTTTTAAGAAATAAT
>JABMMZ010000026.1 GCA_013205405.1 Bacteroidota bacterium
ATGTAAATGGCTTTGTCATCATTTAAGGATGATGATAGCTTATTTAGGACATTATTTTTAGCATCCGATGATTTGATTTGATTTTTTATCAATAAATGTTTGCCTTGGGGAACTAATTTGGTAGATTTGCAAGCGCACAAAAAAACAAGCGCTACAAAAATAAACGCCAAATACTTATGCTTAGTAAAGCTGATATAAAATTGATTACTGGTCTTCAATCTAAAAAACAAAGACAAAAATATGGCCAATTTGTGGTTGAAGGTGAAAAAATTATTACCGAAATGTTGAAAAGCCATTATGTAATTCTTAAATTGTATGCTACAATTGAGTGGATACAAGGTAATAGTCTCGAAAATAATAAATTTCCTATTATTGAAGTAAACGAAAAAGAATTAAAACAAATATCTACTCATCTTTCTCCGCAAAAAGTTTTGGCTTTAGTAGAAATACCAAAATACCATAAGATTCTAAAGATAAACAATAACTTAATAATAGGATTAGACGAAATACAAGACCCTGGAAATTTAGGCACTATTATAAGAATAGCCGATTGGTATGGTATCTACCAAATTATCTGTGGTGAAGGCTGCGCAGATGTATACAACCCCAAAACTATTTCTTCTACAATGGGAAGTTTTACACGGGTAGAAATATTGTATACCGATATTTTAGAGTATTCCCAAAAATTTAACTTACCCATTTTCACCACCGCTTTTGATGGAGAAAGTATTTACAATATAAAACCAATTCAAAAAGGCATTTTAGTAATAGGAAACGAAGGACATGGGGTATCTGAAAGTATTATGAAAGCTGCGCAACAAAAAATTACAATTCCTCGAATAGGAGGGGCTGAATCTTTAAATGCGGCTATAAGTGTTGCTATTGTTTTAGATAATATAGTGGGAAGGGGAAATTGAGATTAATAATTCCTTTTAATTTAATTTTTTTTTGCTGTTTTTGTCAACAAAAGCAATTGCCTTTAAAAATAAACTAAAGTTTGAAAATTTTTGGTCATTAATTGTTCCGCTTATGCGGAAAGACCAATAATGGCAAAATGACAAGAAAAAATACTTTCTTGCAAAATTATATGTTTCCTAATTTGTAAAATCCTTAAAAATTTCAGAATTCTAAATTATTCATTTTTAACTATATCATTTTTAATTTAAAAGTTACCGCCTCTTCTTTACCCACTTAGGTTTTTTATCTTCCTCAACAAGCAATCCTCTCCAGTTGGTTTCATTTTCATCGCTCGTTAAGTCTATTACTTCTTGATAATCTTTCTTGGTAATTTTTACTTTTTCAATTTCATGCCCTAAAAATTCTTCAATTTCCATAAGAATTGGTTTTTCTTCTGCACTGCAAAAGGCTATTGCTTGCCCTTTGTTTCTGCCTCTTCCTGTTCTTCCTACTCGGTGAACATAACTTTCAGATTGTTCAGGTAAATCGTAATTTACTACATAGTCTACATGTGCTATGTCTATTCCGCGAGCGCTTACATCGGTAGCTATAAGTACTTTTATATCGCCATTTCTAAATTCATTTAAAACAGCTAATCTATCCTGCTGCTCCTTATCACCATGAATAGTTTTAGATTTTATACCAACCCTTTGCATAGCCAACATTACACGTTCGGCTCTTACTTTTGTTCTTACAAACACCAACATTTTGCTTTCTGAATTTTCATTTATTAAACGTTCTAGAAAAAAGCGTTTATCGTCCATTTCAATATAGGCAACAGTGTGGTGAATGTTTTTAGCCACCGGATTATGCGGTGATATTTGAATACGAATAGGATTGCGAACAATATTATAGGCTATCTTTTTTATTTTATCGTTAATAGTAGCCGAAAAGAATAAGGTTTGACGTTTGATAGGTAAATGTTTCATTAAATCTTTAATATCTTTAATAAAACCTAAATCCAACATATGATCCGCTTCATCTAAAACCAATATTTCTATTCTTTCTAAATGAATATATCCCTGACTTACCAAATCGAATACTCTGCCAGGTGTAGCTATTAAAGCATCAATTCCATGTTGTAATTGTTTTATTTGAGGGTCTTGCTCTACACCACCAGTTATGCAATAGGGTTTTACCTTAGTGCCTACAGCTATTTTTTCAAATACTTCCGTTATTTGAATGGCCAACTCACGGGTTGGCACCATTACAATGCACTTGATACCTCTTTTACCTTGTTGTTGGCATTCTTGTAAAAACTGCACAATAGGTATAACAAAGGCTGCAGTTTTGCCTGTACCTGTTTGTGCAATTGCCAAAACATCTTCCCCTTTTAATATAGGAGGAATTGCTTTGTACTGAATATCTGTTGTTTTGGTAAAATTCAGTTTGGCTAGATTAGCTAATATTTCTGCACTTAAAACGTACTTATCAAATCTCATAGACAGGGCAAAATTAAAGGAATTAATTAGGTATTGTTAAAATAAAATGCCTTGTTTTTAAAAAAAAAAGTTATATGTTCGTGCAACCATTTGAAATTTCTACGACCAATAGATACAAACAAACAAATATCAATAATATGAAAAAGAAATTAATTAACACCGCCCTAGCCTTTGTAACAGCATTAATGTTTGTTGTTATAGGCTGTAACAAAGCAAAAGAAGAAGTAGTAGCAGCTAGCGACCCTCAATATGAGGCAGAGCTTGTAGTTAACAATGTAGATGTAATCTATAATGCTGTAGAAATTGTTGGAGGAAGTGAAACTGAAGAGTTTTCTTCTCCAAATGAAGGTTTGCCTGAGGCTTACACCATTATAGAAACCGATATGGATGAATCTGGTTTTAAAAGAAACATTGAAAAAAGAATTTTCACATGCCTTAAAAAACTAAATTTAACTGATGCTCAAGTTGCTAGCCTAAGAAAAGCAGTAAGAGCTTACGAAGAATGTAAAGCCGCAGACATTAAAAAACACCGCGAAGCTTATGCAAGTTTACAAACGCGTTCTGAAAATGTGCGCAAAGAATACTTAGCTCAATTGAAAAACGGTAAAATTACAAAAGAACAATTTGAAGCTAAAATGAAAGATTTAAGAGCTTTATATGAAAAAAGTTTGAAAGAAATAAAATTAAGCTTTGCTAAAAAC
>JABMMZ010000001.1 GCA_013205405.1 Bacteroidota bacterium
TAATTGGCATTAAAACTAAGCTATCACCCGCACAAACAAACGTATCTTTTCCAAAAGCCAATTCTACATCTAATACAGGGGGGATAATAACAGTATCTTGATAAATGGTTGGACAGTTGTATCTTGGGTAATTAATTAAATGGGTGATAATATATTTACCGCCACGTTTGAATTTTATCTTATCTTTTTTAGAAAAGCTTTTTTTGTAAATTAAACCACTATTTGTGCTATCACGAATTGTCCACTCATAAGTATATTGCGAGAGTATATTTTCAGTAGTATCTATTGGAAAACTTTCAAAATTCATATTGCCACAATCTAATAAATCATATTTTCTAAAGGCTCTTGCTTTTGGTTTTACACTTACGTTAAATCCTCTTACGGATTGAGCTGGTTTAGGGCAATTATCATCTTTAACTGTAACAGAAAAGGTGTAGGCATTTGGTCTTGCATCACCAATTTTAGTTTGCCAACAAAATTCACCTTGTTTTTCTCTAGCAGTTGGGTCTATTATTCTGAAAGTTGCACCTGGGATACCGAAATTCCAGGTCATAGTTACTGTGTCGTATCTAGTTTGCTTAGGCAGATATGGCTCATCTTTACTATTAATAGTAAAGCAAATTTTGTTGCCTTCGCAAGTAGAGTATTTATTGGTTGAATTTGTTATTTGAGGAGGATTGTTATCTGCACAAGTTTTAACAACTAATTGCATATCCCTTCTAGTTATACCAATCAATATATATTTTTTAGTAGCTGAGTCTTTTCTGTATTCATTTATCTGAATAACAATTACGCCAACCTCTTCACAATTAGTAGGTGTAAATACAATATCTCCTGTTAACTCATCAAAGAAAAAGCCACGGGGTGGTTTTGCATTTGGCAGAGCTTTGCAGTCTATTTTCCCTGGATTAGGGGGACAAAATGGAGTCATTGGAATTTTTGATGTAAAATTACCTGTATAGGTTTCATTGGAACCATGGGCATTAAGCGGATTAGAAAGAGAATATGCTAAGCTATCTCCATCAATATTTTCTTTAACACCATTGTTAAATGTAAAAGGTTGGTTACAACATAGGTAAGCAACAGGAGGGCTTGATAATTGAGGTGAAGAATTACATTTATTGGTCGTTTTAGCTACATTGCAAATATCTAACATTGCTTCAGTATAAAGCAAACCAGGAGTAATGGTTGTAATTGCGCCATTTCTGCAACATTGGTCTACTTCAAAATACACTTTGCAACAACCTGCATTTTTAAAAGCATTAAAAGGGCTTTTATTAAAATCTATAGTTGCTTCATAAACGTGTTCCTCAATTCCTTCTGAAGAAGGTGTATTTGAAGGATCACAAGGCGCTGTTCCACCAACACAATTTGGTGAAATATCATAAATTCCTGTGCGTGTGTAGGGTATAGCAATAGCACCTACATTATCGCAAAATGCAGTAATATTTGGGCTATTCAATGGAATACCCCTGCAATCTCTGTAAACTTTTAGTGTAATTTTATACTTTCCAGGACTTATGCAAGCATAAGAAATATCACTCCCCATCATGTGTGAGGAATAAGCAGATTTGCTCAATGCGAAAATTGAAATTAATAATAATATTTTGTATAATTTATTCATCTAATTATTTACTTTTATATTTAGTGGATGGTTAATTTTTTTGTAGTTATTGTGTTTAATGTTTTAATGTTTAAAAAAAATATTCCATTTACCAAATTAGGTGGTAAGGTAATATTTTTATCATTCTCTGCCAAATATTTTTTAAAAACTGACTTGCCTGTCATATCAAATATCTCTATACTGCAATCTATTTCAGAATTTCTTTGTATTGTTAGAATACTAGTTGTATTTACAGGATTTGGGTATATATCAATTGCATCTTTATTATTTGTAAAATTTTTATTATTTTTTAATAGATTTTTAATCTTCAACGCATTTTTTAAATTTATACAAAAACTATCTATTTGTTTAATGTCTGAAGTATTTTCATCAACAAAAAAATATATAAAGTCGAATACTTGAAATTGACCGTTTTTGAATTTAGTTGCACCGGTATTCAAAATACCAATTCTTTGTCCTGAAGTATTTCCAGATGATTCTTCTGTCCATAGTAAATTAGAATGACTATTATCAGAAATATTAGGATAAATAAAATTAGCAGTGCCAATGCCATCTACACCATCACTTCCGTATGAAAGTTTTTTTCCATTTTTCCAATTTCCTTGCATCAATTTGTAAAAATCTGTATCATTTACTGGTTGGCCATTAATAGAATTATTCTCATTTAAGAAGTACATGGTGCTATGTAATGGCCTATTAAATATCATACAACCTATAGACAACAATTTGTTTTGAAACGTTGCTTCTTTAGTATCGTTAATTGCATATAAAGTATTATTTTTTACATCGGTACCTAAAAACTCATTTGCTTGATTACCAATTTTAAAATTTATAACATTTGAAAGCCTAAAGTTATCGTAGCTTTTACCCGATCTGTTATATACTACAAATCTTGCTAACAGAGAATTTTGAAGATATTTGTCATTGCTATTAAAGGCATACAAAGAAGAATGAACTTCAACTCCAAGAGAAATACTATTGGAATAAGAATGTTTAGCATAATTATCATTAAAAATACTGTAAATTAATGCATCTGAGGTAATATAAGGATAATCGCCATTTAAAGGTTCATACAATTGATTATTAAGTTCTATGTCTACAAATGGCGCTAATGTTTTTGAATATGGCAAACTGGAAGAACCAGGCCAATTAAGTATGTTTGAACTTGGCGTATAGCCACTATTTCTATAATTCTTTTGGTGATTTTGTATTTCAGTTTTTGAAATAGGGTAAACTTTATTCCATAAATTTGGATTTGCAGACTGTCCACTTTTTGTTTCTAATGGGCCTGCCCAAAAATCATGGTTATTCCCTAAAACATTGTGAGCTGCAATATGAAGATTTCCTAAGCTGTCTTTACCTGACAACCAGAGACCTGAACTATTAATTAAAGAAAATAATGCATTGTTTCGTTTTATTGTCAAACCAACGTTGCTTAAGCTGTCAAATAATAATCCATTTGAATTAGAAATGCCCAATAAATTATTTTGTCTAATAGAAGCAATAGGAGTTTGAGCCCAAAGATCTTGAGATAAAATGAATATAAAAAAGAGGATATGTTTTAAACCTAATTTCAAAATAAATTGTAACGTAAGCCTACGGTTAAAAAGTTATTTAAAACACTTTCACTCATTTGGTTGGCATAGTTCTGCGCTTTTATTTTATAAAAATTAAAACTTGGCTCAACAATAAATTTAAATCTATTATTAAATCTATAAGCAGTCATAAAACTAATACATGCGCCAAGTCCAATATTTTTTTTATTACTTTTAAAACTTGAAGTTTGTTGCTTTTCAAAATCAATATTATGACCTTGAGAATTTGTATAAATATTTATTAATGACGATGCATTTACAGCAAAATCAAATTTTTTGAATCCGAAATTATAAGATAATCCAAGCGGTATTTGTAATAATTTGTACGCATTTGTAAAATTGTATTTGGTACTAGTTGTTTTATTCACATAGCTTGTATCTTGGTAAGAAAAAGGAATTACACCTCTTACAGGGTCATTAATATAACCAGTAAGCTTTCTTATGCTTGTATATTTAATGTTTTCAGTAATAATGCCTTTATATAAGTTTTCTTGTTGCGCCATATTAACGCCAGAAAACACATTTATTCTTTTAGATATTGGTACAGAGATACGCACTCCAAACTGTTGGTTGTATCTAGATTTATTAATATTTTGAAAATTATTGCCAGCATCTTTTGGTTTAAAAAATGATAATCCTGGTGAAAAAAGGAAATCAATAAAAATAGGCTTTTTAGTAGGTTTGTTATAATCTAATTTATGCAAATTTTCAACCAATTCAACTTTGCTTAAAGCTAGTTCTTTAGTAGGAAACATTTTGTGCTTTAATCCAGTTAAGGTATTGATATTTAGACTAGATACGTAATTATCTGAAGCTGTTTGATAAATGTATAAATGGCTCTTGCCCTTGTGCTGCTCACTTTCTAAAACAGGTCTATTTTTGTTAAAAATATCAAAATAACGGGCCTCTAGGTTTTCACTATTTTCAGATGTTAAAGAGTTTGTTTCAGATATTTTTTCTTTTTTAGAAATATTGAATACTTGTGAACTTGCTCCTGATTTTGTAGTTTTATTTAAATTGGTTTGAACCAGTTTAAACATATTTTCATTTTTAGTTTTATTTGTAAAAGTAGATGTATTATCAACCTTTAAATTGCTTTTTACTTTTGTGTCCGCTTTACTTTTTAAAGTTTCAGAGTTTGAACTATTTGCATCAGTTTTGTTATCTGCTAAGCTAGTTTTATTCTCCGTTTTATTCATTTTTTCAGATATCACTGTTTCAGAATTTAAATTATCAATCTTAGCAATTTCTGGCTTTTGATTGTTTAAATAATGAAAAATACCAATACTAATCAATGTGGCAACAACGGCAAATATTGCAAGTTTAGCAAATGGCAGTTTAATAGCACTTTTGCTTTTAGCTGCTCTTTTTTCAAAAATTAAATCAAGAAGGCCTTCCGAAGGCTCAATCTCAAATTGATTTAATTTTTCTGAAATTTTATTTTCAAAATTATGATTCGTCATATTTTAACTTTTTCTAAATGTTGTACTTTTTGTTGTAAATATTTTTTTGCTTTAGCATACTGGCTTCTGCTACTTGCTTCTTCTATTCCTAAATTATCTGCTATCTCTTTGTGACTGTATCCTTCTATTGCATACATATTAAATACATATTTGTAGCCATTTGGCAGTTTGTTAATTATATTCAATAAATCTTGCTCACTTAGTTTATCTACTATTGTTGCATCATCATTCGAAAATACTTCTGCTTTAGTTGATATATCTTCAAATAACATTTTGGTAGCGCGTATTTTATTCAAAGCTATGTTCACTATTATGCGTCTTATCCATCCCTCCAGCGAACCTTCTTGTTTGAATTTGGCAATATTATCAAAGATTTTAATAAATCCATCTTGCAATAAATCCTCTGCTTCCATTCTATTATTAGAATATCTCATACATACTACCATCATTTTACCTGCATATTTTTTATAAAGCTCGCGTTGACAAACTTGGTCTTCTTTCGTACATCCTATAATTAGGTCCTTTTCTGTCATTCGATGTAATATTTGCCTGCACAATTTTCGCTTTTTTTTACATAGACACAATTTTTTATAAATTCGTGGTATGTAATCAGAAAAAAATATTCTTTATATTTGAAAGCTGTTGAAACAATTCAAAAATAAGTGAATATTTTGATTGTAGAAATATTTATTATTGCTCCAATGTTATTTTCACTTCAAATACCTTGCGTTATGTTTCACTATTTTCCTGACACACTCGAAAATGTGAAGAAAATATGTAAAGCCTTAAATATTGAAATAAAAATTGAACAAAATCAAACCTGCTGTGGTTTGCCGTATTTTGATAAAGGAGAAAAACAAGCTGCAAAAACAATTGCAGAGTATAATCTTAAAATATTCTCTGATCAAAATTTACTCTGTGTTTCTAAAGATTGTGAAAAAACGTATACCAACTATTACCCTAAAATATTTAATAACACGGTTTCTCATAATGAATGCATGAAAATGGCTGCACAAGTTAAAGGCTTCGATTTTATTTATGACAAATTAGATAAATTTGATTTTTACACATTGAGTGGTAAATATTTTTATTTGCCAGAAAATGCAAACAATGGTGAAGAAGAAATTATAAAACTTGATAAATTTAAAAATATAGAATGGTTTTTACCTTCTTTAATACCAACTAGCGATGGTTCAAGCTTTAGTATGCCAATTTTTTCGCCTATTGAATCAGAAAAATTAGCACTTCAGATTATCAATGAAGCAGTTTTAAATACTCCAAATATTATTGTAAACAATAGTATTTCAAGACAATATCTAAATACCATAGCAGCCAAATACAAGCTAGAAATCAATATAATTCATCTAATAGATCTTGTTGCCATAGCTATCTAATAATAAATATTATGTCCAATTTAACCATTTCATCTTCCGATTTATTTCAATTTACAAAATCTATTTTTATAAAAATAGGCTGCAGTGATGTAGATGCTACCTTAGCAACCAATGTTTTAATACAAGCAGATTTAAGAGGGATAGATTCGCATGGTGTTGCAAGACTTACAGGGTATATTAGACTATACGAGAGTGGCAGAATTAATATAAAACCAAATATTGCTATTGTAAGAGAGAAAGCCAGTATTTTTGCTTTAAATGGAGATAGCGGACTAGGATTAGTAGTAGCGCCTCGGGCCATGGAAATAGCTATTGAAAAAACACACTTACACGGCTCAGGATTTGGTGCAGTAAAAAATAGCAATCATTTTGGTATTGCTGCTTACCATGCTATGATGGCTTTAGAGCATAATTTTATTGGAATGAGTATGACCAATGCCAGCCCTTTGGTAGCACCTACCAATAGTAAGGAACGTATGTTGGGAACAAATCCAATGTGCTATGCCATACCAGCAGGAAAGTATCCGCCTTTTATTTTAGATATGGCCACTAGTGCAGCAGCCAACGGCAAGTTAGAAATAGCAGAAAGGCTAGGTAAACCTATCCCACAAGGCTGGGTAGAAACAAATGAAGGGCAAGATACCACCAATCCACATGATTTAAAAGCAGGAGGAAACTTATTGCCCTTGGGAAGTGATAAAGAACTCGGCAGCCATAAAGGATATGGCTTGGGTGCATTGGTAGATATATTGAGTGGGGTATTGCCGGGTGCTAATTTTGGGCCTTGGGTGCCGCCCTTTGTATCTTTTTTACCTGTATTACCTAATTTACCTGGGCAGGGTTTAGGGCATTTTTTAGGTGCTATGGATATTAGTGGATTTGATGAACCTGCTGAGTTCACAAAACGCATGGAACTATGGATTGAACGCTTTAAAACTGCTACACCTAAAAATGCAGACCAACCAGTAATTATACATGGAGAACCAGAATATAATTTACAACAAGAAAGAGCCTTATCGGGTATTCCATTGGTAGAAAAAGTAGCGACAGATTTGAAAACCTTAGCTGAAAAGTATCAATTGGAGCATCCGTTTTCAAGCAAAAATATTGTTTGAATAATCAGCAAATATTCTCCAAAAAATAAAATACTAGATTTTATCATAAACCAACCTTATTTTCTGAATACTTTTATTAAATAAGTCTAAAAAGGAGAGCTTTTAAAATCGAAAATTTAGCTAATATCCCAATAAATAAAGGGTATTAAATTATTTTTGCAAACCATTTGGAAAATACACAAGATATTAACTACCTTTGCAGTCCAAAAAAAATTTAGTCATGTCAAGAGTTTGTGATCTTACAGGAAAAAAAGCATTATCAGGTAATAATGTTTCCCATAGTAACCGTAAAACAAAGCGTAGATTTTACCCGAATTTACAAGAAAAAAGGTTTTTTATACCTGAAACAGGCGAGTGGATTACACTTAAAGTATCTACATCAGCTTTAAGAACTATCAATAAAATTGGTATAACAGAGGCTATTAACAGAGTATTTAAAAAAGGAACTATATAAGATTATGGCAAAGAAAGGCAATAGAATACAGGTAATTTTAGAGTGTACAGAGCAAAAAAACTCTGATGTAAAAGGCATGAGCCGTTACATTACTACTAAAAATAAAAAAAATACAACTGAAAGAATTGAATTGAAAAAATACAATCCTTTTATGAAAAAAGTAACTTTACACAAAGAAATTAAATAATAATAGATTATGGCAAAGAAAGTTGTAGCAACACTAAAAACACAGGGAGCAGATAAAGATTACGTAAAAGTTTTCAAAGCTGTAAAATCTAAAAACGGAGCATATTCTTTTAAAGAAGAAATTATTTCGGGCGAAGAATCTAAAACGTATTTTAAATAATAAATTATATTTTAAAAACCAGCCTCCGGAAACGGGGGCTTTTTTTTTGTAAATAACTAAAAGCAGTTAAAATTCCTTAATTTTGAGACCTGTTGTTTACTTTATGGGTTACTAAAACAGCCTTAAATCCTTTCAATATTCTATAAAATAAAAAACTACAAAACTAAAACTTCGCCATGTCTATATTCGACTTTTTCAAGAAAGATAAATCAAAATCAGAAATAAAGCCCCAAGAGCAGGGTCTTGAAAAAACAAGAGAATCTTTTTTTGGCAAATTAACAAAAGCCATTGCTGGCAGAAGTACTATAGACTCCTTATTTTTAGACGAATTAGAAGAAATACTAGTAAGCAGCGATGTAGGAATAGAAACTACTGTAAAAATAATAGAAAGGATAGAAAAAATAGTAGCGAAGGATAAATATATCAATGCTTCGGAACTAAATATTTTATTAAAAGACGAAATTACCCTATTATTAACTGAAAATAAAAAAACACCTACCATCAATTTTGATTTAGAAGGACAGAATAAACCTTATGTAGTTATGGTAGTAGGCGTAAATGGGGTAGGAAAAACAACTACAATTGGCAAACTTGCCAATCAATTTACTCAAAATGGCAAAAAAGTTTTACTTGCTGCAGGCGATACCTTTAGAGCAGGTGCGGTAGACCAATTAGAAATATGGAGTAAGCGTGTTGGTTGCGATTTTTACTCTAATGGTATGAACACAGATCCATCGGCTGTAGCTTTTGATGCTGTTAAAAAAGCAAGCGATGAGCAATATGATATTGTAATATTAGATACAGCGGGTAGATTGCACAACAAAGTAAACTTAATGAACGAATTAAGTAAAATTAAACGTGTAATGGCTAAAGTATTAGACTATGCCCCAAACGATGTTATGTTAGTATTGGATGCTTCTACTGGGCAAAATGCCTTTGAACAAGCCAAACATTTTACTGCTGCAACGGAAGTAACCTCTTTGGCTCTTACAAAATTAGACGGTACTGCTAAAGGAGGCGTTGTAATTGGTGTTAGCGACCAATTTAAAATTCCTGTTCGCTATATCGGAACAGGCGAAACTATTAATGATATTAGAATTTTTAACCCCGAAGAGTTTGTTCACAGCTTATTTGAAGCATAATTAAACATGCGTACTAAAACATTAAAACAAAACAAAATAAATATTATAACCTTAGGCTGTAGTAAAAACTTGGTAGATAGCGAAGTTCTTTTAAGTCAACTTAAAGGAAATGATATGGACGCTACCCACGAAAGCGAAAAAAATGATGCTAACATTATTGTTGTTAATACTTGTGGATTTATAGATAATGCGAAACAAGAAAGTATAGACACTATTTTACAATATGTAGGAGAAAAAAACGCTGGAAATATTGATAAACTATATGTCACTGGTTGCCTATCGCATAGGTACAAAGACGAATTAGAAAATGAAATACCTCAGGTAGATGCTTATTTTGGTACCTTAGAGTTGCCAAATTTGCTGCGTACATTAGGTGCAGATTATAAACATGAATTAATAGGTGAAAGGTTAATTACTACACCTCAACATTATGCCTATTTAAAAATTAGCGAAGGTTGCAATCGCCCGTGCTCTTTTTGTGCCATACCTTTAATGAGAGGTAAACATGTAAGTAAAAGTATTGAACAGATAGTATTAGAAGCTAAAAACTTAGTAAAAAACGGTACTAAAGAAATAATGCTAATAGCCCAGGATAGCACTTACTATGGCATAGATTTATATGGCGAAAGAAAATTAAAGGATTTGTTAGAAGCGCTTTCAGATGTTGAAGGCTTGGAATGGATAAGGTTGCATTATGCTTATCCATCTCAGTTTCCTGAGGAAATATTGCCTGTAATGGCTGCTAAGTCTAATATTTGCAAATATTTAGATATTCCGGTGCAGCATATTTCAGATAATGTTTTAAAAATTATGCGCAGAGGGATTACCAAACGCAGAACTTACGAAGTTTTAAATACTATTAAAAAGCATGTGCCGGATATTACATTGCGAACAACAATTTTAGTTGGCCATCCAGGAGAAACTGAAAAAGATTTTGAAGAGTTGAAACAGTTTGTAATAGATTTTGAATTTGATAGATTAGGTGTTTTTACATATTCACACGAGGAGAATACACACGCCCATTCTTTAGAGGATGATATTCCAAAAGAACTAAAACAGCAACGGGCAGAAGAATTGATGGCTTTACAAGAAGAAATATCACTTAAAAAAAATAAAGCTAAAATTGGTAAAACCATTAAAGTACTTTTTGACAGAAAAGAAGGCGAGTATTTTATTGGAAGAACAGAGGCTGACTCTCCAGAAGTGGATAATGAAGTATTGGTAAATGCCAATGAAAACTTTATAAGAGTTGGCGACTTTGCAAATGTAACTGTTACAGAAGCAGAATCCTTTGATTTGATTGCTGAATTAAAAAAATAATGACAGTAGATTTAACTACATTAGGTTTTTTATCATCTTGTACAGAAGCTTTTTTGAACAAGGATCAAAAATTGTTAGAATTGATTCCAGAAACACATCCATTTCATTCTATTGAAAATGCGATTAATGGAAAGTTGAATTTTGATAAAAATAAAAGAAAAACTTTAGTAGATGTTATTAAGAAACAATATGAAAATATTATTGTAAAAGATGATGTAAAGGTTATTGATAATATTAATCTATTGCTTGACGAGAATACCTTTACTGTAAATACTGGACAACAATTGCATTTATTCTTAGGTCCAGCATTTGTGATATATAAAATTATTTCTACTATCAAAGCAGCAGAGTCTTACAAATTGAAATTTCCGGATAAAAATTTTGTGCCTATTTTTTGGTTGGCTTCCGAGGATCATGATTTTGATGAAATAAAAAACACTTTCATTTTTGGAGAAACTTATGAATGGAAAACCAATCAAAGTGGAGCAATAGGTAAATATACATTAGAAGGAATAAATGCGTTGTTTGTTGAATTGGAAAGTAGATTTGAAAAAGACAAGAATGCCTTAAAAATAATTGCTGATTTCAAACAATTTTATACCTCATCAGAAACCTTATCTCAAGCAACCATAAAATTAGTGCATTTTTGTTTTAAAAAGTATGGTATTGTATGTTTAGATGCCAATGAGCATAAATTGAAATCCTATTTTTCGCCAATTATAAAAGCTGAACTTCTAGAAGGGAATACCAAACTATTATTTGATAGTTTTTCTGAAAATTTAAAAACTAATGAGTTAAGTTTACAATTAAAAGCCCGACCCATAAATTTATTTTATCTGTCTAATAATTTGCGTTCAAGAATTGAAAAGGTAGGGGATGAATATGCTATACAAAATACGGAGTTAAAATATTCTGAAAAAGAAATCTTAACGTTACTAGAAAATGAACCAGAAAGATTTAGTCCTAATGCTGTATTAAGAGCTATTTATCAGGAAACTATATTGCCTAACGCAGCTTATATAGCTGGAAATGCAGAATTAAATTATTGGATACAATTAACAGATGTTTTTAAAGAGAATAATATTTCAGCACCATCTATAATTTTAAGGCAAAGTGCATGGTTTTCATCACCCAAAATATATGATTGGCTAGAGAGTAAGCAAATAGATATAGTTAATCTTTTTAAAGCTGAATCAAAAAAGGAAATACTAGCACTTTTTAAAAAAGAAGATAAAAACGAATTTGAGGATTGTATAAACGAATTTGAATTATTTAAAATAAAAATACAAAATTTAACGGCTAAAGAAATTGGAACAGAATTAAAAAATTTGGTTGAAACTAATAAAGAATATGTAAAAAGATTAAATCAATTTGTATCTAAAAAACAAACTATTTTAGAAGAAAAATATCAAAAAGATATTATTAAATTAGAACAAATTAAAAGTCAAGGATTAAGCCAAAA
>JABMMZ010000027.1 GCA_013205405.1 Bacteroidota bacterium
AGTAGTTGCTCATTTGTTGCTCGTAAAAATTGCGAAATCTAGCATTATCAAGGGTTTCAACGTTTATTTTTTCTTATCAGTTCCTGTATCGGAAAGTAACTACTCTCCTTTCAAAGGCTGTAATTGTGGTTTTTGCTCAATTAACTCGCCTAATTCATTGTATTTTTCAAATAAAACTAACTTATCATTTTCGTCAAAATAACGCCACTCTCCAATTTTATTTCCATCATCAAATACACCTTCGGCATGCGCTTCTCTATGGTATAGCCCTGTTTTAAATTGGCCATTTAATTTGCCATTTACATAGGTTCCATATTCATCTAAAGCATAAATATATTTTTTAATAGATTTAGTTCTATCGAAAGTAGATAACTTACCATTCATTTTGTCACCAATTTCAACGTCTCCACAAAAGTATTTTTTAAATTCCCCATCATAAACATTGTTTTTATAATTAAATATTGTGAGCGTATCTCCGAGTTCATTAAAGGTAATCCAAACGCCCTCTTTTATACCCATTTTGTAATGCTCTTGTTTCAGTTTATTGCCAAATACGTTATCCCAATATAATGAAATACTATCTTGTACACCATTTTTATAATAACTTTCTTCGGCTACTAGCCCTGTTAAATGGTAGCGCAAATACTTTCCATCTTTAATTCCATTTATGTAGGTAGTTTCCATTCTAATATTCCCCGCTTCGTAATAGGTTTTCATGTTACCATTGGGATACCCATTAATTAAATAAACACTTTGTTCTAAGTTTCCATTTTGATAATAAGTCTTAGCTTCGCCTGTTTTTTCTCCATTAGCATAAGTAAAAGTATATTGCAATACCCCTGAAAGGTAAAATGCAGTTAATAAACTATCTAAAACATCGTTTACATACTTTCCAATTAATTTTGGTTTTCCATTCGAATAATAATTTTCAAATACTCCGTTCCTTTTGCCTTCTGAAAAACGCATTTTTGCTCTAATAATACTACCGCCTTTAAACCATTCCGTTTTGGTGCCATGCAATAAGCCATTTACCCATTCCATTTCTTGCATTTTTATTCTACCGTCAAAGGTTTCAAAACTAATGCCTGTGTAGGGTACTCCTTTAAAAAAGTAAACTTCGTTAATATTTTGTAGCTCAGAGAAAAGAACTTTACGTTTACTCAAAGGCTTAGTATTAAGAGGTATTTTTGAATCTGGTTTAATCTTACTATTTTGAGAAAATATAGTATGTGATGTAACCAATAATATAGTAAAACTTAATGTTTTTAACATGCTGCAAAAATATTCTAAAATAGATAACTTTTATGAGCTAGAAGGATAATTTATGAATAAAATTGCTCACACTTTGAAATAAAAATTGTTAGCAATTTGAAAATTTACCTCATTTGCAAACAATTTTATTTCCGCAAAATTAAAGCCCTAAAAGCTTTTTCATTTGCTCTTCAAGCTCAAGTTCACTTCCTTCGGTATAACCATTATGAACATATACAATATTTCCATTAGCATCTAATAATAATACTTGAGGGGGGTTATTGACATTTAAAGCTCTAGCTAAATCTTTATTTTCATCTGTTAAAATAGTATATGGCCAACCTCTGCCATCAACAAAGGGTTTTACTTTTGAAATATTTCTACTATCGTCAATTGTAATTGCAATTAACTCGCAACCATATTTTTTCTGCCAATCTTCGTAAACATCTATAATATTATCCAATTCTTTAATACAAGGGCCACACCATGTTGCCCAAAAAGAAATGATTGTAATTTTGCCTGTTTTTCCATAATTTTGAATGTTAACTTTTTTACCATCTATTGTTTTTACTTCAATAGAAGGTAGTGTTGATGATTTTTTTATAGAATCTTTAGGCACTAGTTTAGATGTATCTGTTGCATTGGCTTGAATGCAAAACATAAAAACTACTGATAGAATAATTAAACGCATGATTACAAATAAACAATCTTTATGCCAAATAATAAAATTAGTTTTGAGAACCTTACAAATTAAATTTCTAACTACCTTGTATGCAGACCACGTTTTAAACCATGGTCTGCATATAAGGCGATTTCTAATTACAGAAAATCCTTTATTTTGTCTTGCAAATTACTTATGCTTGCAGCTAAATATTAATATAAAAAAATAAACTTGTATGGAATTAAAAAAAGGCATTTATAAGCATTATAAAGGCAATAGATATGAGGTGCTAGAAATAGCTACCCATTCTGAAACTTTAGAGAAATTAGTAGTTTATAAAGCTTTGTATGGCAATTTTGGCATTTGGGTACGTCCATACAGAATGTTTATAGAACAAGTAGAAATAAACAACATAAAAACGAGTCGTTTTAAGTGGATTGGAGAAACAGGCGAATAAATATATACTTTATAATTGCGCTCAATAAGCTGAAATTTGTTTTTTTGGCACAAAAAAAGGTATATTTGCAAAATACAATTATTATTATAAAAAAATATGAAAAAATTAATTTATTCAACTTTAGGTCTTGCAGTTGCAGCCTCTATGTTTTTAACAAGTTGCAAAGATGACTCTAATGGTGGTGGAACTCCAACACCAGAAGTTCCTAAACCAACTATTACTTTTGAAACTTCAAGTGGTTATGTATTTGCAGCTACTTCTCAATTGGTAAACACTAACGTTAAAATTGGTATTGCGGTAACACATACTATCAATTTAAAAAAGCTTAAAATAACAAGAAACTATAATGGTGGTGGTGAAGTTATACTTTTAGATTCTACAATTAGCGGTAATACTAAAACTGCTTCAAAAACTTTAAACAACTTACTAGGTGCAAACAAAGGTACTTATACTTATACCATTTCATGCACAGATAATGATGCAACTACTGCTACCAAAACTATTGTTGTAACAGCGCAAGGACCATTATTGGATAGAGGTATAGATTCTGTATTTAGCATTAAAAGTGCAACGGGCTTAAGTGCTTATGATTTATTATTAGGAGAAAAAATTACAGCATCTTCTAGTGCTACTAACCAAGCTCAAAGAGATATCGTAGACGGAAGCAGCAATACAACTGGTGCATTAACCGGTGTTTGGAATTCTCAAAACGGTACAAGATACAAAATTGGAAGCGCTCAAAAAATTAATGGCAAAACTTTTAACCAATTTACAACAGAGCAAGATATTTTGGATGCTTGGAATGCTGCTAGCGCTGAAACTTCAACTGTTACTGTTGATATTGCTAATAAAAATATTTTAATAGCCAAAGTTGTGAGAGGTGCTGCAACTAATTACATATTAATTAGTATCACAGATTTCAATGATGTTACTGGTTCTAACAATGATTTTATTGAGTTCCAATACAAACTTTAATTGAATTTACATATTCGACTAAAAAGCCCTAATTTAACATTAGGGCTTTTTTTATTTAAAATAGTATCATAAAATTATCTTTACATTTGCCACAATGATTAATATCTATTTCTATGTCGTCCTTCATTAAAATCATTGGTATTATTCTATTAGCATCTGTTAAATATTTATTTGCAGCAGTGCCATTGCTAATGACAAATACACATTGGTTGGAAGGTATGATATTATGCGCTATTGGCGGCAGTATTGGCGTAGTTTTTTTTACTTATTTAGGTGAACAAATTACACTTTTTTTTCAAAAAAAAAATCTGTTCATTTCTAATTTTAAACGCAAAAGAAAATTCATTAATTTAAAAAATGGGTATGGACTTATTGGCATTGCGCTTATTTCTCCAATAGCCATAAGTATTCCGGTAGGCTGTATTCTTTCTGTTGCCATTTCTAACGATAGAAAAAAAGTAATGATATATCAACTTCTGTCAGTAGTTTTTTGGAGTATTTTATTGTTTGGATGTAAAGGATTATTTAATTTTGATCTTTCTAAATACTTACCATTTGGAACCAAGTAAACTTATATTAGTGCCAACTCCCGTTGGCAATTTAAAAGACATTACTTTAAGAGCACTTGAAGTATTAAAAAATTGTGATATTATATTAGCAGAAGACACACGCAACACAGGTATTTTATTAAAATATTTTGAAATTGAAAAACCAATGCAAAGTTACCATGCACACAATGAGCATGAAAAATACAAAGATGTATTAAATCAAATAGAGCAAGGTAAAATATTTGCTTTGGTAACTGATGCAGGTACCCCAGGTATAAGTGATCCTGGTTTTTTAATTGTAAGAGAATGTATTAAGCACAATATTAAAATAGAATGTTTACCAGGTGCAACGGCCTTTGTTCCTGCATTAGTAAAAAGCGGTTTACCTTGTGATAAATTTGTTTTTGAAGGCTTCATGCCTGTTAAAAAAGGCAGAAAAACCCGCTTTGATTTATTATTGAATGAAGCTAGAACGATTGTTTTTTATGAAAGTCCTTATAAACTGATAGCTTTATTGCAAGATGCTATTAAATATTTGGGGGCAGAAAGAAAAGTATCTGTAACCAGAGAAATAAGTAAAATTTACGAAGAAACTATCAATGGCGACTTAAGTGAAGTACTTTTACATTTCAAAAACAAAGCGCCAAAAGGAGAATTTGTAGTAGTATTAGAAGGCAAAAAAGATGCATAAAATAAAACCCATTTATTTATCACTTGCCACTGGCATTTTGCTTATATTAGGTTGGCCTTGCATGCCTTCAACATTCTTTCTTTTATTAGGATTTGTTCCACTGCTAATTATTCATCATCAATTAACCGATAGCCGAAAAAAACATTTAAAATTTTGGGGGTATAGCTACCTTGCTATTTTGATTTTTAATATTGGCACCACTTGGTGGGTATGGAATGCTAGTCCTTCTGGCTGTTTGTTTATGCTATTTCCAAATGCGTTAATTTTAAGTATTCCATTTTTATTATTTTCAATAACTTACTCCAAGTTACCAAAACTTGGATATATGCCTCTACTATTTTTTTATATTGCCATAGAATACCTACACTTTAATTGGAATGCAA
The DNA here is from genome assembly GCA_013205405.1 of Bacteroidota bacterium. Classification (GTDB taxonomy): domain Bacteria; phylum Bacteroidota; class Bacteroidia; order NS11-12g; family UBA955; genus JABMMZ01. Next base: position 4,967 of record JABMMZ010000027.1, read on the forward strand.
GTTGGCCATGGCTTACGCTTGGCAAAGGTTTAGCAATGTATCCAAATTTTATACAATGGTATGAATATACTGGTGAACTAGGTGGCACTGCATTTGTTCTAGTCATTAATATTTGGGTATTTAGTGCCATAAAAAATAAAAGCTATTTGAAACTTTGGCAACCAGCCTTGTTAATTTCTCTACTTTCAATTATTTCTTTTTCATTACTTAATAGTTACAATTATAAACATTCCAAAGTTCAACCTATCGCTATAGAATGTGTTATTTCACAACCGAATATTGATCCCTACACAGAAAAATTTGGAAATGGCGAACATTATATTGCTCCTGATGAACAATTGCGCATAGCCTTAAGTATAGCCAAGCCATTACTCACCAATAATACTGAATTACTATTACTTCCCGAAACTGCAGTAACCGGTAATATAGAGGAAAGCACCTTAAATACAGTTAGCATTTTAGAAGAGGCTAAACTATTGACAGATAGCAATAATTTATGTATAATAACAGGTGCAGAAACTTATCATATTTATAAATCAAATAATAGACCCTCCATTTCTGCGAGATTTGATGAATATGAAAAAGTTTGGTTTGATTGTTATAATACTTCGATTGCAATACATAAAAATAATGTAGACAGTATTTACCACAAATCAAAGCTTGTTCCAGGAGTAGAAAAAATGCCATTTGAATTCTTAGAAAAATTAAGTATTAATTTAGGTGGCGCAAGTGGAACCTTAGGCACCAGTAAAAAGCCAATTAATTTTTTTATTAATAAAGATGTTAAAATAGCACCTTTAATTTGCTATGAATCTGTATTTGGAGATTACACCACAGAATTTGTTAAAAGTGGAGCAAACGTATTAGCTTTAATAACAAATGATGCATGGTGGGGAAATACACCAGGACACAGACAGCATCTTGTCTTTGGAGCTATTAGGTGTATTGAAACTCGCAAAGAAATGGTGCGAAGCGCCAATACAGGTATATCTGCTAAAGTGAATGTTTATGGGAAAATAACACAACAAACCAAGTATGGCGAAAGAACTGCTTTTAGATGCTCACTTACACCTAATAATTACCAAACATTTTATGTTAAGTATGGCAGTTTAATAGGTAAATTATCTATAATATTAACGAGTTTAATAGTTGTGTTGTTGCTTGTTATTTCCTTAAAAAAAAAATTAAGTAAATAATACTAGAAGCTGATAAACCTGCATTCCAAGCCCAACAAGCTCCAATTAATCCATGTGTAGGTATAAGTATTATAGACGATACAATACCAACTATTAATCCTACTAAGTTAACCATTACAATTAATTTGAAACTATTGGAAGCATGAAAATAATGATTGAAAATATTTGAAAAGCTAAAAACAATAATTCCTGGACTTAAGGCCAATAATAGTTGATGTATGGCGCTAAATTGCTTTGAAAATAGCCATTCCCAAAAAATAGCTGGAATGGCCAATAGTATGATTAATGAAGTAACTGTAAAAAGTGCGTTTATACCAATAAACTTAAGCGTTATTTTTTTGTGAAATTGAACGTTATCAGAGTTTAATATTTGTATATGTTGTATTTGTCCTAGGCTGTGTCCAAAAATCCAAAGGGCTTCTGCAATAACAATAGCATTGCTATAAACTCCTAAATTAGCTTCTCCTAAAAAATAAATAATAACAAAAAAATTAGCTCTATAATTTAAAAATTGAACTAAATGACCATTTTGAGCCCAAAAACCAATTTTTAAAATACTTTTTTCGAAATTGAAAGGTTCATTACTTTTTAAAAATGGCTTAATAAAATAGAACGATATAAGAGCTGTGAAACCTGAAGCTAATATAAAGGCATAAATATAGGCACTGGTATTATATGAAAATTTAAAATATAAAAGACAAAAAAAGATTAATAATAGTAAAGGCTGCAATATTAAATTTATATTTCTTTTTACAACTTGTCTATTACCCATTAATAGCAAATTATTAATATTTGTAAATGACAAAAGCAAGGCAGTTAAAGGAACTAAAGCCATAAAAGGAAAACTTTGAATAAAAAAAATTAAAAAACAAAGAACACAAACACAAAAAACCCATATAATACTGCTACCCCATAAATTTTTATTCTCGTATTTATAAGATAAATTAATAAGTGCGCTACTGCTGCCATAGTCGCAAATCATTTGTGTAAAAGAAATACACAAAACAAATAAACTTAATACACCTTTGGCTTCTGCTCCTAATTTTTTTGAAATTAAAACAACAATGACCAATCCAATTAATGAAACAAAAATTTTAGTTAAAAAAGTATTAATAACTGCTTTTTTAATGGTTATCATGCGTTTCTATTTTTGGTATTTTAACTAATACAAAGGCTATAAAAAAAGAAAAGGCTATAACACTTACTTGTCTTTCTAAGATACTTTCGAAACAGGATGCCACAAATAAAAGTGAAACAAGTGCCAAAAAATGCCAATTATACTTTTCTTTAAATCTAAAAAACGAAAATACCCAGATACAGACGAACATTAGAGCTGCAAATACACCACTTTGAACCCATGTTTCTAAAGTTTGAAAATGAGGATTTCTTCTGTTTTGAGGCAAAATACTGGCATCTACTTTTTCAAAATTTTGCTCTAGCACTTTATCAGCATCACCAATACCAGTGCCAAAAAAGAAATTAGAACCTATTACTGAAATACCATTTTTCCATGCTTTCACGCGCATAGCAAATGAATAATCGTTGGCATTCGCATTATTCCATACCACTTTGAAATCCTCTACCGAATTTTTTACTCTATTTTGCAATGAACTTGAAAAAACAAATAATACAATAGGAATTAAAAAGACAAAGAATGTTAGTATTAGCCTTTGTTTTAATTGAATGATAGTGAATGCTTGAGCAACAAAAAAACTTAAGCCTATATACAAAGCCAATAAACCTGTTCGCGCACTTAAAATATGAATGAATATAAAATTACAAATAACTAAAAAAATTAACCCATAACCAATCCAATTCAATTTTCTTTTTTTCAAGGTTTCAAAAAAGAGAAATACACCCAATAAAACAGCAATGGCCATGAGAATAGAAAATTGAATGTGGTAAATTCCATATCCAAATTCTATGGGCAAAGGTTTAGATTCTAAAATAAGTTGATCAAATAATTGCTTATTTATTAAGTAATTATAAACGCTAATAAAACCAGGCACAAAAAAGGCATAATTTAATGCTAAAATTGCCCTAAACTTTGTTAGCTCAGCTATGTTTTTGACAGCAAATAATACTAAAGGAAAAAAAAGAATAGGTAACTTTAAAATTAATTTTCTGGTAGCTTCTTCAGTATCTTCCGAATTAAAATAGGACAAGAAAATAAAGCCATAAAAAAGTATAAATAAACTAGAAAACCATTTTTCTTTAAGTGTTAGTTTGACATTAAAAAAATCTAACAAACCTATTAAACAAATACCTGCGAAAGAAATACTAATTAAAGACTTTGAAAGTGTGAAAGAAAAAAACAAAAAAACACAAAAAACTATAAATAGTAAATCGTGATATTTTCGATATAGTTTATTAATAATAAATTTATTTAGCGTAGCTAATTGTAACTTCTGCGTTAGAATTCAACCCTAATTTAGCTGCTACTGCCTTGCTCATTTTCAATATTACGCCCTCTGAGGCTTTGCAACTACCTACTACTCTCACAAAAACTGCATTGTCATTCACAGGATTTGTAATCATCATAATAGTGCCAATTTTAGCTGTTGGGTGTAAAATAAAACTACGTTCTTGACTCAATTCACCTTCAGATGAAATAGAAGCCAAACCTTTTTCAGTTAACTCATCTCCATCGTCTACTTTGTAACTATTTACAACTGGAGTTGGTTCAGTTTTAACTTTTGCTTCAATCTTTTTTGTGTCAATAATAACATCTCCTGGCGCAGGTGTTTCAATAGAAGTAGTTATTGTAATTTTATTATCCACTTTTATTGGCTCTAGTTTTTTAATTTCTTCAGGAACTGGCTCTTCCACAACTGTTTCTTCAACAATTGGCTCTTCAACAACTTTTTTAGCTGGTTTAGATACTACAATTTTCTTTTCGCCTACTATCAGTTTTTGACCAAGATTAATATTATCAGACTTTAAATTATTCCATGTTTTAATTTGAGCAATTGTTATTGTATATTTTTTTGCAATGGCAGATAGTGTTTGCCCTGAAACTACTGTATGGTATACTTTTTCAATCTTTGTGATTGCTGTTGCAGTAAAAGAACCTGACCCACTGACTGTTCCTGCACCTGAACTTCCATACCCTTTTAATCTAGGAATCAATAATACTTGATCTATTTTAATTCCTTTATCAGTTCCTTCATTTGCAGCATAAATATCTGCGGCTGTAACACTGTATTTTTTAGCTAGGCTATAAACGCCCTCTCCTTTTATAACTTTATGCATTACAAAATTTTTGCCGTTTATATTCTTCATACCTATGGAATCTTGCTTCATTGCATTTGCACTTAAAGCTCCTAAAAATAACAGTCCTATTAAATATTTTTTCATTACGTATTTATTATGAAACACAAAAATAACGGTTGAATGAAATAAAATAACTTTTAATAACTTATCGAATTTCAACAACTGTAATATTTATAGTACACTAGTTAATCAATGATTGTTTTTTAACTTCCTCAATAAGCACATTTTTATCATTCTGCAAGTTTTGAATTTTAAGACTTTGTCCATTCCCATTTTCTGCCAAATTTGCTAAAAACTCTAATGCTAATGAATAAGTTCCAAAAGCAATAGTTGAGAGTTTAATATCATATTTCTTATACTTTTTTTTTACTCTTTTATACAAATCTTCGTTTGAAATTTTGCTGCCATTAAAAAGGCCATCTGTTGCGAAAAATATTTGATTATTTCCTGCTGTTATAAAATGATTTTGAGCCATATTATAAGCTATATCTAAAGCATCTGCGCCATAGCTGCCGCCTTTAGCAGTAAGTGAATCAATGGTTTCAATAAGTAATTGTTTATTGTTTCCACTTATATTTTCAAATACAATATTTTGCCTCGTGGCATAAGTTATTAATGTTACAAAATCATGCGGTTTCAAAAAGCTTATTAAGGCTTTCATAGATTCTTTTAAATAGGCTAATTTATTAGTATCCTTCATAGAACCAGACATGTCAATTACAAAAATTAAATGATTGGGCTTATAGCTCAACGGCTTTTTAAAAGTATCATTCTGAACTATTATTTCACTTTCAACCACTTTAAAGGTATCCTTTTTTACAATTGGAGTATTAGGCTTTATTGAATCTTCTATTTCATTGATTACAATTATTTTAACAGGAATAGGAATTACTATGGTGTCAGTTTTTTTTAGATAAACAATAAAATAATGCGTTTTTTCTGAATATTCTACAGTTAGTTCTCCCTTTAAGTAGCCTTCCTTTTTTGCTATAATATTTAAGTTCCCATAATCACAATTACACTGATAAGTTCTATTTCCTAAACCAGGAAAACAGTTAAAAGTTTTATTTTTTAGCTTTACCTGCACAGTTAAATTGGTAAGTATAACTTCGGTATTGAAATCTTTTACCACAATATCTAGTGGCAAGTGATTTTGAAGTGTAACACTATTTTCTATTAAAGGACAGATATTTAACGCATTTCTATCTATATTTAAAATATTGCCTTTTACATTAAAAATTAATGGCAAATTAGAACTACTAAAATAGATTGGTAATTCTAAGCTAAACTTCCCTTTTTTAGTTGTGAAATATACAACACAAATTTTTATGCTTTCATTAGGCGCAATTTGTTTATTACTAATCAATAGTAAGTAATCTTCTTTAGGCTGTGTTGGTAGTAAATGAACAATTTTATCAGATGTATTTTCTATAAGAAAAAAGGCCGTATCATTTTTAAAATTTTCAATATTACCAAAATCAAAAGTAGTTTTATTTATTACTAATTGTGCTTTCAATTCAGCAGAATTAATAACCATTATGACCAAAATTGAAAAAATACCTTTCATTATATATTACAAATAAACGAAAATCGTACCAATGATATTGTATAAATATATTTTTTATCTAATCTTGTAGAAGATTTCAATTTCTTAGATGTTAGAACATGATTATTATAAATTAATGCAATTGGACGCGTATGTTTCTATCAACGAAATAAAAAAACGCTACCATGAACTTGCCTTTTTGTATCATCCCGATAAAAATCCGAGTAATAAAGATGCAGAAGAATATTTTAAAATTATTACCCAAGGTTATACTTTTTTAAGTGATAAAGGCCAAAAAGAAACTTATGATATTGCTTTACAAAGTTATTATGGTAATGAGAAAAAAAACAGAAGATCGAATGATTTTAATTTATTTGAAAAAATAAAATTTAATAGAGAAAGAAAAAGGCAAAATACAATAAAAACCTATTTAGATTTAGAAAACACTTTAGCATTCAAATACAGATACTTAATAGGAATTCTGACTACGTTGTTTGGTTTCTTAATTATATACAACCATTGGTTTATAAACCATTTAAGCTATGATGCGTTATATAATTTATTTGGTATTTTTATTTTCAATATTGGCTGTATTTTTTTTGTTAATTGTTTATATAAAAAAGCATCTTATAAAGCAGCTATAACGCTTATAAATACTAACTACGAACGCCAATTAAATACTATATTTTTACTCCTTTTTGTTGGTATTCCTGTGTGTTTTATAGTATTCTCTCCTTATATCAAAAAATACCATTTAAATAATTTTGCCAATTATACTTATACGGATAAAATAGAACCTAATGGCTCTACAATTTGGTATGAATATACGGTAGATGGTATAAAAATTGGCAGAAGAGAAGATTCTAAATCTGCCGAAAAATCTCAAACATTACCGCCTTATATGATGGTAAAATATTCGAGAATTAACCCAAATATTAGTACATTAGTATTACCATAAGTATCTTACTATTGGCAAATAGTAACCAAATAGTTATTAAAACTTACCGAATAATAAATAGGACATAAAGTATTGTTTTTTTTTAACTTTTACTCACTAATTTAGCTAGTGTTTCCTGATAATAGCTTTTTTTTAATCGTTCAATTCTAATAATTTCTCCTACTTTTTTATCTTCTATCATAAAATTAAATACTTTTTCCCCGGCTTGCAGCTCTTTTAATTTTAAGAAGCGTTGGCATTTTGTCCGCTGTTTTTCTGTCGGTTTGTTGTTGTGTTGTCGGTCGTCCTAAACTTGCTTGTAACGGTTTGCAGCTTCAAGAAGTGCGGCTTTGAAACCGAAATGTTTTCTACCACCACAAATGTTTATTAGTTGCCGAAATACTGTTCTCTTTTTTGCCTACAATAAAAATAAACAAATTTCCCGAAGGGACAACTTGTAGGCAAAAAACGTATACTAATGCTAGCATTTTTTTAGGTACTGTTAGCGGTAGTTATAATTTAAAATCGTAAATTTGTCTTATGGGAAAACACTTAAAATTTATATCGTCCGAATACCTCGATAGATATTCGTCAAAGTGTAAAATTGACTGGTTAGATGTATTTCATAAATTAAGGTCAAAGTCAACGTTTACTACTGATGATTTTGAATATTATTTCATAGCATCATCACTTTATTCGTCCAAAATTGAGGGTAATACCCTTGATGCAAACAGTTTTTTTAGAAACAGAGGCAACAAAAGTTTTCCAAAGAAAAAAGAAGTTCAAGAGATTGAAGATTTATTAAAAGCATACAAGTTTGCCTCTGAAAACAACCTGAACAAAACTAATTTCTTGAAAACACACGAAATTTCGGCTAAAACATTATTGCCAGCTAATTTACGAGGAAAAGTCAGAAAGCAACAAGTTGGCGTTCACGATTCAAAATCACTGAAACCGGTTTATTTAGCAGTCGAGCCACAATTTGTGAATGAAGAATTAAGCAAGTTGTTTGCTGATATTTCAGAATTATTGAAACGTGATTTGTCATATAAAGAGGTATTTTACTGCGCTGCAATGATTCATCTTTGGACTGCAAAGATTCATCCGTTTATGGATGGTAATGGTCGGTCTGCACGATTGCTTGAAAAATGGTTTTTAGTGTCAAAATTAGGAATGTCTGCTTGGTCAATTAATTCTGAAAAATATTATTGGGATAATCGTCCTGACTATTACCAAAACATTGCTTTGGGATATAATTACTATGCCCTATATTGGGATAGATGTCTTCCGTTTTTGTTAATGTTACCTGAAGCACTTAAAGAGTCAATCAAATAATTACCGCTAACGGTTCGCAGCTAAAAGATGTTGGCGCTTTTGAAGCACAAATTATCTTTTGAAAACCACACTTCAAATGTAAAACAAATTTTCATTAGAAGCAGAATGCAGCCAATATATTTTAGCCGCTGTTATGCAGCGTTGCGAGCGTGATGTTTGATCGCGCTCAACTCCACTCCTTTTTCATTGCGTTCCTCCTCAATGTCATAATCGTCTTGAAGCCCTAGCCAAAATTTAGCTGTCGTACCAAAATATATTGATAGTCTTAGCGCGGTGTCTGCCGTTATTCTTCTTGTTCCTTTCAGAATGGTCGAAATACGGGTTTGGGGAATACCGATGTCTTTGGATAATTTGTATGCGCTTATTTCCAAAGGCATTAAAAATTCTTCTTGAAGTATTTCTCCTGGATGTATGTTTTTCAGCTTTTTCATTTCATTTATTTTTAGTGATAGTCAATTAATTCAACTTCGTTTGCATTTCCATTATTCCATTTAAATATTATTCTCCACTGGTCGTTTACACGAATTGAGTAAAAGTTTTTCAGAGTTCCTTTTAGTTTTTCAAGTCTGTTCGATGGCGGAATCATAAGGTCTGTCAAGTTTTGGGAATTATTCAACATTCTTAATTTTCTTCTTGCAATTTCTTGAACTTCTGTCGGCAAACCTTTTACTCTTTCACCTTCCCATATTTTTTTTGTGTTCTTATTTCCGAATGAAGTCAGCATACTGTCGTTTTACGTTACTAACGTCAAAGATAAGCATAATATTTCAAAATGCAAATTTTTCTTTTTAAACTCAAGCTCATTTTTCACCCGAGCAATGCGGCATAACGGTTTCGGGCTTGGCGAAGGTGGCGATTTTCACCACAAATGTTGATGCGGAGAAC
>JABMMZ010000028.1 GCA_013205405.1 Bacteroidota bacterium
ATAAAAATGCTGCGTAGAATTAACATTGCATTTTTTGTTTACGTTATAGTTCTAGGGTTGTGGATAATTGCAATTATAGTTAAGTTAAAATTTAATGGCTTGATATTAGATCTGGATTTCGGTTTGTACCACCCAGATGGAGCCCTTTACACAACCAGAGCATTAGACTGGTCTGGTTATACAGAAACGGAAGCTGCACAAATTGTTTCTAATTGGTACAACATTAATTCATTAAAATATAATCAAACCATCCCTAAAGATTTGTATTATGCAAATCACCATTTATATCCTGAGTATTCTACGCGAATTTTATATCCTTTATTTTCGATTCCGTTCGTAAAATTAATTGGTGTGCCAGGAATGCTTGTTGTTCCAGCATTATCTTTGCTTGTACTTATGATAGTGGTGGCTAAAATTGGCCTGGTACTTGAAAAACCACTGATAACAATTGTTGTCATTTTTCTTCTATCAGGTTCCCCAACTGTTTTAAGATGGATGCTGGCCAATACAACGGATGCCTTATTGGCCGGAATTTTTTCATTAGCAGCATATTGTCTATTTATGGGCATCAAAAATAGAACCTATTTTTGGTTAATTAATATTTTAATCATATCTTCTGCACTGACTAGGTTTAGTTTGTTGTTTTGGCTAGTAATTTCTTTGGTTTTGAAGTTTTTTCGATTAAACACAAAAGCTCTGTATATTGCCTTGCTTTCTGTTTGTGTCGCAATTCCGGCTTTATTGTCTCACCAAAGTAACTCTTTTTTAGCAGTAGAGGGCAATAAGCCTTTTTTAGAGAAGTTGGTGTTATTTCCTTTTTACCTGATGAGAATTACATTTTATGAATTCGGACAGCTTTTTGTATTAGATAAAATTCTTTTTTTAATGTGTGTAGGTAGTATTTGTTTTTCCATTAAGCATTTTCATAAAGTTTCAAGTAAATATTTACTAATGATGTTTGCTGCAGGATTGTTAATGGGAGCCTTGAATGGAAACATTGGTGTAAATTTTCGCTACCAATTACCTGTGCTAGTTTTTATTTGTTGGTCATTAATTGACAATGCAAGTCCCAAGTTTGAAAATTATGTAAAACTGAACAAGATTAACTAGTTTTTTCTGAACCTATAGGCGATTCTGGCTTGACTTAAATGAGCAACATTTACGCGTTCCAAAATCATACCTGTATTCCATAACTGGACAGAGATAGTCAAGGATCCAACAGAAGCTATGAGGCTTGGAAATCTTGGAACTAATCCTGTTTCAAAATACACTTTTATCGGATCAAAGCCCAATAAAATAGATATTAAAATCCAGAAAAACGCGAGTAAAGAATAAGCAGCTTTAGGACGATAAGTTCTAAAGACTTTAAAATTCATCTTCAATATTTTGTATCCGTCTCTATATGTCCTTAATTTGGATTCTGATCCGACCGGTCTTCCCTTATATTCAACTTCAATATTTTCAACGGAAGCTTTCAAAAAAGCCGCATGTGCATTTAGTTCAGCTTCTATTTCAAATTCTGACGCTCCACCTGTAAACGACTCCACAAAATTTCTGGACATAATTCTAAACCCGGAAAGTGAGTCTACTACTCCTGCTGCATGCAACCATTGGCTAACTTTTGAAAAAATACTATTTCCCATTTTATGCCCAGGTCGAAATACTCTAATTCTGTTTTCTGTGTTTTGGGTTTCTTTAACTCTAGTACCAACTAACATGTCAATGTTACGAGAATGCACTAACTCAAGCGTTTGTGTTATGTTTTCAAGGGAATAGGTGTCATCTGCATCAACTAAAAAAATAATTTCGCAATCTGAATTCAAGGACAAGAAGCCTCTTTTTACGGCAAAACCTTTTCCTCTTTTAACTTCTCTTACTACATTTACTCCTAAGCTCTTTGAGATAGCATAAGTATCGTCGGTGCTGCCGTTGTCTACTACAATAATTTTCAACTGTTCGCTGATTGATCTAATTTGGCCAACCATAGAACTTAAAGTTGCGCTCTCATTCAAGCATGGAAGGATTACTGTAACTATCCTTAAATCCATATAAACTCCC
>JABMMZ010000029.1 GCA_013205405.1 Bacteroidota bacterium
AAGTAACTTACCCTTTGATAGAAGATGTAGCCACTATTTATGGTGGTATTGATGGGCGTTACAGAAAACAAAGTTTGAAATCTATTATACAAACCAATCAATTTACAAGTAATTACAATTTAACAAATACTTACGAAAATATTAAATTATTTGCTGGTATTACAGCAAAAGTAGGTAGCAGTGCCGATGCGGTATTTGAAATAAATTATTCTGATGTTACCAATATGCCTTTGTATATTTCTACAAAAGATTCTTTAAATTCTTTTGCCATAATTACCGATCAGGCCAATGTTTTGAAATTTACAGCAGCATTTAATTATAGCTTTAGTGAAGTGGCAAGAATTGGTTTTACAGGTAATTTTTATAATTATGAATTTAAAACCCAACCTCAGCCTTGGCAATTGCCCAATATAGAAGGTAAAGTAAATATGAAATTTAATATCAAGAATAAAATTTATCCTCATTTTGATATTATAGCTATGAGCTTGCAAAAACAACGTACGGGACTGAATGAAATTACTTATACCACCAATACAATGAAAGCATTTTATGATATATCTGCTGGTATAGATTTTAGATTTAGACCTAAGCTATCTTTGTTTGTTCAAGCCAATAATGTAATGGCTAGTCGATACCAAAGATGGTATAATTATCCTACTTATGGATTCAATTTAATTGGTGGTTTAACAGCTCTTTTTTAAAATAAAACCAATTGTGAGGGCAATAAAGTAAAGCTCATTCGGTGATGTTTGCAGGGTCCTATTAATTTTATTGCTTCACGGTGTTCTTTAGTAGGGTAGCCTTTGTTTTTATGCCATTTGTATTCTGGAAATTGCTTGCTTAGTTTCTCCATGTGTTCATCTCTATGTGTTTTAGCTAATATAGAAGCAGCGGCTATACTCAAATATTTACCATCGCCTTTTACAATTGTAGTGTATGGAATAGTGCCATAAGGCTTAAATCTATTGCCATCTATTATAATGTATTGGGGCTGCTGATACAATTGCTGCAAGGCTAATTGCATGGCTTTAATAGAGGCATTTAAAATATTTATCTTATCTATCTCTTTAGGTAAAATTTGAGCAACAGCCCAAATACATTGCTTTTCAATTATAGGCCTTAATAATTGTCTTTTTTTTTTGGTTAATAGTTTCGAATCATTTAAGCCTTCTATTTCAATACCATTCGGAATGATAACGGCTGCTGCAAATACAGGACCAGCCAAACAGCCTCTACCTGCCTCGTCACAGCCAGCTTCAAGTCGTTTTTTTTGAAAATATTTTTCAAGCATTTTTAAATTTTAATAAGTTCTTTTTTAATTATTTCAATTAATTTTTCAGGCATTGTAAAAGGTATTAAATGTCCTTTTTTTGATAAACTGATGGTATCAACTTTGCAATTTTTAAAATTCTGCTGAACATATTGTTGGTTGTCATAAGGTGCTAATGCATCTTTGGTACCATGAATTTCTAAAATAGGCTTGGTAAATAATGAAAAATCTTTTTCCATGGCTCTTACTTCATCGGGTAATGGCTGCATTTCTTGGGTGCTAGTTTGTAGATCTTTGGCAATCATCCAATTCCAAATGGCCCATTGACTCATGGTTTGTAGGTTTCTTTTCCAATGAATATTTTCTTCAATAGATGGAGAAATAGTGGGTGATATTAAAATCAATTGTTTCAAAATATTTTGATGAGCTAAGCATAATTTAATACTCACCGGCCCGCCATAAGAATGGCTAATAATAGTAATAGGTTTATTGTTTTTTCTAAGCTGTAGTATAGGTTCTATAAAATCTGATTGTTCTTTTAAACTTGCGAATCCTTTTTCATTGCTTTGTCCATATCCAGCTCTATCTAATGATACCATGTAGGCTAGTTTTTGCAAACCTGTATCGGCTAAATATTCTTTAAAAGCATCCCAACTGCCAGGCGAACCATGAATAAATAGGAGCATAGGCAATGTGTCGTTACCTGTAGATACATAATGCAGTTTTTGGCTGTTCGTAATAATAAAACGGTCTTTAAAATATTGTTGTTTTTTGTTAAAAAAAGTCTTTGTTTTCTGAGGATTTAAAGCCGATGGGGTAATATTAGAAATGGCAGGGAAAAAGTAGATAATGAGTAATAAACTTAGTACTATTTTTTTGCTTTTATTTCCCAATTTGAATGGCATAATATTTACAAATATAATTGATAAATTTAAACTTAAAAATGTTAAACTTTATTTGGATTTAAACATAAATAAAATATTTTTTATTTTTTTGCAGCGTTTTTAATGTTAGTTTTGTCTAATAGAGTATCAGCATGGTATTTGCAGAAAAGCAAGTGATAGAAGGGTGCCTAAAAGGAGATAGGTTGTCGCAGCAAACATTGTATAATCGCTACGCAGGAAAGATGTTGGCCATTTGTAAAAGATACCTAAGAGATATGGAGCATGCTGAAGACGCCTTTCAAGACGCCTTTGTTAAAGTATTTTTGCACCTTAAAAATTTTACATTTCAAAGCACTTTAGACACTTGGATTACCAGAATTTTTATTAATGAAGCTATTAATAAGTTAAGAAATCTAAAGCGTTTGGCCTTGCAGGTAAGTATAGATGAAACCACTTGGCAAATGCCAGATGCTATTGAAAATACGCCTGATAAATTTGACTCCGAAATGGTGTTAATGTTGATGAATAAGTTACCAGAAAATTATAGTATCGTATTGATGCTATTTGCCATTGATGGCTATAGTCATAAAGAAATTGCAGAAAAATTAAGTATGCCAGAAAGTACTTCTCGCAGCACCTTAACAAGGGCGCGCAGTATGCTTTGGCAGTTGTATAAAATAGAAATAAAAAGTCATGAATCTAGAAGAGTTTGATAATAAATTAGGCGAAGCGTTTAAATACGAACATTTACCACCCAATGAAAAATTGTGGCAGAATATAAATGTGCGCTTAGACCAACAGAAAAAACCACTTTGGTTTTGGTTGGTGCCAGTTGCTATCATAGCATTGGTAGTTGTGGGCGTAAGCTCATGGTTGTATAATAATGATAAAACAGAAGTAACTAATATTGCAAAAACAGAAGTTAGCAGTGCTAGTATTGCTCAGCAAAAAGAGAGCATTTCAACTGAGAATTCTGCAGAAAAAATGAATAACGAAGCAATAGTTGAAAATACAGAGAAAGAAAAAAATGCAGATAATTACAACAATGCCAAAGATACGCGTAGATTTAAATCCAGCTTTAGTGCTTTAAATAATATTGAAGATAATTCTGAAGAAAACAAAGTTTTAAGTATTGCTAATACTAAAAATGTTAAACCTAAAAAAGGAAAGTCAAAAAACAAACTAAGTCCTGAAGGTAAAGCGGCCATTTCGTCTAAAAGTAAAACTAAATTGCCTTTTTTAGCAGAGACCCAAACTGCACAGACAACTCAAACTCTTCAGGCAGCTAAAGCCACTCAGACTGAAGATATAGATTTAACTAGTTTGATGTTTGCGAAACACAGAAAACTAAAAACAAATAAACTTCAATTTTCAGCATTATTACCTGATTATTTAAAATCTCTTACACCTAATGTTCTCAAAAGCCCTAATTCGAATGCAGATAAAAACCGTGAAGCAGACTTTGATAGTAAATGTTGGTGGAGTGCAGGTATTGGGCCGCAATTATGCTTGAATAATATGAAAGTGAATGATTCAATGGAGGCATATACACACAAACAATTGTGGAAGAACAAAAAAGAATTGACAAGCAATGGCTCAGGTTTTCAGACTCAATTTTTAGCAGGTTATAAGTTAAACAAATATTTTTCTATTGAATCAGGGTTGCAGTATAGTTTAAGAAGCGAATCTATTAGATTGAATGAAGAAAGCGATGATATTGCATTTAGAGATAACGGAAAAATAGCTGCTTACCAAAAAGTAATATTACTTTTTATTTTTAAAGATAATAATGGATTTTATGATACTACAAGATACAATGCAGTTCAGTCTTTTACAATGATAGCCAATAATAAATACCATGCAGTAACGGTTCCATTGAAATTAAATTCTGAATTTAAGGTATCTTCTACAACGAAGGTTCAACTTGGTATTGGTTTGGGTTTAACTTACCTTTATTCTAAGAAAAATGCACATTTTGACTTGATGAAAGAAGAAAAAGTAACTGAATTGAAAAAAGGATATTTTACGTCCTCATTTAATTCCCAATTAGCCTTTTATACTAATTTTAATAATTTAGGTGAAATAGGAGTATATACTGGATTTCAAGGCTATATAGGAAGGCTAAATGTTGTAAATAAACAATATTCAATTGGTATGAGTGATTTGCAATTAGGGATGTGTTTTAAAAGACCCTTTTAGTTTAAAATAGCTTTCGTTATTTTTTCCCAACTAAAGGTTTTCTTAAACTCAGCAGCGTTTTTGCTCATTTCTGCTTCTCTATTATGAGTATAAAAATCTAAAATAGCATCGGCTATTTCTATTTCATTTCTTTCCGTAACATATCCTACTTTATTGTGTGGCACTGTTTCTGCTAATCCGCCAACATTAGTTACCAGCATTGGTTTGTCAAAATGGTAAGCAATTTGTGTAACACCACTTTGTGTAGCCGAGTTATAGGTTTGAACCACCATATCTACAGCAGAAAAATATCTATAAACTTCGCTATTTGGAATAAATTCATTGTGCTGAATAATGTATCCGTTAAGATGTAAATCTGCAATAAGTTTTTGATAAGAAACAGCGTCCTCATAATATTCACCTGCTATAATAAGCTTTAAGTTTAATACACGTAATCTTTTATCTGCAAAAGCTCTTAATAATAAACCTAAACCTTTATAAGCTCTTATAAAACCAAAAAACAATAAATAACGAGTATTTTCATCTAGTTGAAGTGCTTTTTTAGCTTCGGTTTTAGAAATGCCTTCGCCAAAATTATCGTACATAGGGTGCGCAATATATTGAGACGGTTTATGAGGGACTAATTGCTTCAAATCATTTAGTACAGATTCGCTCATGGTAATGAAACCATCTATGCTTTTTACAAAATAATGGGTGCAAATATTATCATAAAAATGTTTTTCATGGGGGTAAATATTATCGGCTATGGCTATTATTTTAGTTTTTTTGTTTAAGCCTATTAAACGTGCAATTGTGCCCAAACAGGGCGCCATAAAAGGCATCCAATATCTAAACACTACTATGTCGGGCGCTAGTTTTTTGTACTTAAATCCTACTTTAATCCAATTAAAAGGGTTGATAGAATTAATGGCGGTATCTATTTCAGTATTTTGTGGAGCTTGCTCGCTACTAAATTGTGTTTTACCTGGAAAAAGAAAATTGGGATATTGTAATTTGAAACTTAAAATACTGCAGTCATAACCTTCATTTTGAAATTGTAGGCAAAGTCTTTCATTATAGGTGCTTAAGCCTCCTCTCAAAGGCCAAGCTGGTCCAATAATTACTATTTTTTTGCGACTCATTCGTTACTTAAAAACCTATTTTTTCTGAAACAGAATATCTATTTCTATCTCCACTATTTCGGCTTATCAATTCGCCTAAAAAGCCTGCTAAAAACATTTGTGTACCAATTATCATACTTACCAATCCAAAATAAAACCAAGGAGAGTCGGCAACCAAAGCTGCTTTTTCATGTTGAATAATATGAATCATTTTATTTACAACTAGAAATAATGCGATAAAAAAACCAATGATAAAACAAATTAAGCCATAAACACCAAAAAAGTGCATAGGTTTTTTACCAAATTTACCCATAAAAAAGATGGTTAATAAATCCAGTAAACCGTTAACGAAACGGTTTAATCCAAACTTAGTTGTACCATATTTTCTGGCTCTGTGTTCTACTACTTGCTCACTTATTTTGTTAAATCCGCCTGATTTAGCTATCACAGGAATATAGCGGTGCATTTCGCCATATACTTCTATGTTTTTTATCACTTCATATCGGTATGCTTTCAATCCGCAATTAAAATCGTGCAAGTAAATACCACTCATTTTGCGTGTAGCCCAATTAAATAATTTAGTAGGCAAGGTCTTAGAAATGGGATCGTAACGCTTTTTTTTCCAACCAGAAATTAAATCTAATTTTTCTTCTAAAATACGGTTATAAAGCAAGGGTATTTCATCAGGACTATCTTGTAAATCGGCATCCATAGTAATTACAACACTGCCTTCTGCTTGAGCAAAACCTACATTTAATGCAGCTGATTTGCCATAATTTCTTCTAAACTTTATGCCTTTTACATTGGCGTTTTTTGCGCTCAGTTCTTGTATTACTTGCCAGCTATTATCTGAGCTGCCATCATCTATTAATAATACTTCGTAAGTATAGTTGTTGGTCGCCATTACCTTTGCAATCCAAGTCTCTAATTCGGGTAAACTTTCGTCTTCGTTGTATAAGGGTATTACTAATGATAAATTAAGCATATTGAGGTGGGTCTTTCTTTAAAATGGCAGCACAAATTAGGGTTATTATGGTATCGAAGATAAGGCCAAATACAAATACCATACCAGTACTAAATCCAACAGTCATAAACTTTTTAGATACTTCTAATCCTTTACTAATTTCTGGCTCACTCATTCCTGACTGTCTCATCTTTTCTATACTTTTTGACATGCCTTCACTCATCATTAAATCAAAATCAATGATGAATGTGTAATAAATATAAATAAACACTGTCATTAAAGTAACTGCAATTAAACTGGCCCCAAAACCAACTTTAAAAGCCTTTCCAAAATAAATAAAGCCTTCGTTATTTTTATCTCTGTGTTCTTTAATACACATTACTATAGTAAAAATAGCAACAGCAGTGCTAATAAGCATTTTGATCCAGCCACCCTCTTGCGAAATTTTACTATCATTCATAATAAAATCTGCCAATGTTTGAACTATGCCAAGTAATGCCCCAATAATACCCCATTTTAAAGCAGTTTTAAAAGGAGATGCATTCATGTTTTGTTGATTTGTGTCTATAATTGTTTCCATAATTCAAGTTTATATTGTTCTTTTTATAGAAAGGTATTTTATTGGTTAAAAAAGTAATTATTCCCTATTAAGGTACCCATAATTTTATAAGGCAAGGGTTTGTTTAAATAATATGTATTCGAAGAGAGCGAATGGTTATTATGCTTATTTAAAATGGTTTGCTCATGTGGATTGATAATAGTTAATAACGCTTCATTGTCCTCATCAATAATGCTATTTTCAATATTTAAAATGGCATTGGCATCTGTTGTAAATTTATTCAGTATTACTTCATCCAAAAGGTGTGAGCAAAATCTATTTCTACCTTCTATAGCCAAGCTTAGCGCTATTTGTATACTTATAGCACCATAACTGGCGTAATCAAATTCTAATTCTTTATTTTCTATTTCTTGAGGATGATGATCGCTACAAATGGCATCAATAGTGCCATCTTCTATCCCTAACCATAGTGCTTTTACATCATTGGCTTGACGCAAAGGAGGCATTAATTTTAAATTACTATCAAAATCCATTAGGGTTTCGTCTGTTAAAACTAAATTCATCACAGCAACATCTGCCGTAATATTTATACCTTGTGCTTTGGCTTGTCTTATCAATTCCACCGATTTTTCGGTACTTATTTTACTGATATGTATTTTGGCTTGGTGGTATTCTGCAAGTTCAATTTCTCTTTGCACCATAAGGTATTCTGCCATAGGAGGAATGCCTTTTAAACCAAGACTTACAGCAATTGGTCCTTCAGCTACCTGAGCACCAGCCGCCAACTCTTTATTAAAACAAAAACTATAAATTAAACCATTAAAGCTTTTAGAATATTGAATAGCCCTGCTCATTGTACCACTATTTGTAATGGCATTATTTGCATTAGAAAAAGCTATGGCTCCACTGTTTTGCATATCATATAGTTCTACCAAATCATCCGATTTCAAATTGTGAGTAATAGCGCCTAATGGCAAAAAATTAACGCCATATTTTTGATTTTGATTAATTACAAACTCTACATCAGCTTTAGTTTGGCGAATCGGAGTAGCATTGGGTAGCATAGCAATATTGGCAAAACCACCTGCTTGAGCAGCAACGGATAAGGATTCAAATGTTTCTCTATGCTCTAATCCTGGCTCGCTACTATTGCATCTCACATCTGTAAAGGCATTGGTAACTATGCAGCCATTTAAGTTTTTTTCTATTACTTGCTCATGGTTAATAATTTCAGTAGCAATGGTTTTTATAATTCCATTTTCTATTAAAATATCTACAACCTCACCATTGAAAGGCGAGTTTTTAGATAAAACCGTAACTTGTTTAAGCAGCAATTTTGGCATTTGGGTTTAAAAATCGTATCAAAAGTATCTCTATTAATAAAAATAACAAAACTAAAATAATGCACCATTTCCACATTGGGGATCCTTTTTGGGCTACAGAAATTTCTGAAGCCAATTTTTCAGCACTTTTTGTAAATAATTCAGCACCCATTTCATCCGCTTTTTTTTGCATTTCAGTTTCGTTAAATGTTCTGCAATCGCTTTCGTTTCTGTTGTAGTTAAAAGAAATGGCAGATAATGTGGAGTCTGAAGCACTGCTGCTTAATGTATAATTACCTGCTGTTTCTATTTCGCCATTTGTATTAAGTGTAATATTTCCGTTGGTGTTAATAACTTCGGGCGAATAATTAAATTTACCCATTTTAAACTGAATATTATTTTCTTTTTGATATTTTAAATCAGTTTCAATGCCATCTGTCTGTCCGCATTGATAATAAATCTCATTTTTGAAATTATTCAGCATAGCTGCTTTTAATAAAATTGGCACAAATAAAGCATGGTTTTGAAAATTAGTAAATTCATTTGTTAAAGCAGAAGCGCAAATAAATAAATGCCCTTTGCCTGCAGTAATATCTTGTAAATATGAGTTGCCGTTGGGCAGTTTGAATATAGTGATACCAGCAGGAGAGTTGATAGGAAAATAATTTGAAACAGAAGGCAAATCTGGATTTTTTGGTATCTTTTCAAATACTTGGTTGAATATAGGATGCTCCCTATCAAAACTAGATACTTTGCTTAAAAAAGGAGTTTCATTTTCAGCTATTTGAAAACCGAATACTGAGGCTAAGTTTTGCAATCCTCCAAAGGGTAAATTAGCATTTGGAAAAACAAAAACATTGCCGCCATCTTTGGCGTATTTATTTAATTCGGTAACTGCACCAGTACTTAAAGTAGAAGCCCCTTGTAAGCAAATAAGTGAAGCATTTTGAAATTCGCTAAATTGAATGTTGCCGCTTTTCATTGGCACATAAGTAAAACCTTTTTGTGCATTGAAAATAGCTTGAATATAACGGTCGTCATCGCTAATGTTTAGTACTTTGAAATTGTTTTTTAAATTAATAGAAAAATACAATTGGTCGTCAAAAGCCATGTTATCGCCCGGTAATTGCAATACACATTGATGATTTCCTCCTACTTCTAATACAAAATTTATAACTTGTTTTTCTTTGCCAAAGGCTTTGATATTATAACTCGCAATTCCTTTCGGTTTATTGTCTATTTTCAAATCTAAGGTTAAGCCTTCTATGTCTTTGGATGTTTTATTGCTTACCCATACCTCTATGCCTATGGGTTGCCCCACTTGCAGAATGGGTGAAGAAAAGTAGCAAGTATCTATACTTATATTTTCAGCATTTTCAGCATTTATTTTTACTAAAGTTTGCTTTACACTTCTATCTGATTGGGTAATAGTGATAGGATTATTTTTTTGAAAATCGGAAATAATGTAACTGCTTTTAATTAATTCAGATTTAGCTAATAATCTTTGTTGAACGCTTAGCAATTGACTAAAGGATTTAGAACCTGCACTAATTTTTATTTTGTCTAAATTTTCTAAGGCAGTTTGTTTATTGGTATTGTGCAAAAGTGACTCATCTACATTGGCCGTAATAATATTAAACTCATTGTTGTTGGCACTAGCATTTATAATAGCTCTTGCACGGTTTTTAGAAGCTTCTAGAAGTGGGCCTTCTTCGCCTATATTATTCATACTATAACTATTATCTAATACAATACTTACCAATTGTTTTTTAGCGTTGAGTTGGTTATTTTTATTGGTAATAACAGGTTGAGCAAAGGCAAATACTAAAAAGGTTAAGGCTAAGAGGCGACTACCTAAGATTAAATATTTTTTGAGTTGATTACCGCTTTTGGTTTGTTGGTTAATTTGCTTTAGAAACCTAACATTGGTAAATGCTATTTTTTTATACCGTCTAAAATTAAATAAATGGATAATAATGGGGATTAAAAGCGCTAGCAACGCCCACAGAAATAAAGGATAAAGCCATACCATATTGCCTAATTGCAAACATAGTTAATATTTTTCAAATTTTATGTGGCTATAAGTCATAAGTTCGCAAGGGCCTTTTAGGTGCTTTTTTCTTTTTTTCTTTTTTTATTAAGCCAATAAATTTTAATTCATCTAGTATATACCAACTGCCATTTATTTTTAAACTTACAGCTTTGATGAGGTATTTCTTCGTTTTGTTGTATTTAACTACCCAATGAAGGTAGGCAAAGTCTAACCCTTTATCAAAACCTTGGTTGAAATAAACGGAGTCTAAAGTAGTTTTATCCAATTTTATACCGCTCTTTTTACATTTTTTCATCAGTTTGGTGTGCTGTATTCTTAGGGTGTTCCAAAATGTATTGTACATAATAAACTGTGTGTATTCCGATTGTTTGCCAGCTGCAGAGGTGTCTGTAAATTTTTTATATTCTTTGTAGGAAGGAAAAAATACTTTGATACTTTTAAATTTTTCAGTTCTTAAACTCCTAAATGAGCTATCTAATACCCATTTTAGGCTAACCAAACTATCACATTTATTATTTGAAATAGTGTCGGCTTCATTTTGTGCTTTCAATTTTATTGAAAAACAAATGATAAAACATAAAAAAAGGTACTTTTGCATTGTAAAATTCAAACCTACTATTCTAATTTTGGAAAAGCAACAAAACCCACCAAATCTTTTAATAAATTCTTTAAGCCCTTATTTATTGCAACACGCTTATAACCCTGTGCATTGGCATGAATGGGGTGCATTGGCTTTTGAAAAGGCCGAAAAAGAAAATAAACCCTTGTTAATTAGTATTGGTTACAGCGCTTGTCATTGGTGTCATGTAATGGCACATGAGAGTTTTGAAGATTACGAAACAGCAGAGATAATGAATCAGTATTTTGTATGTATAAAGATAGACAGGGAGGAATTGCCCGATGTGGATCAAATATACATGGATGCTTGTCAGCTTTTAAATGGGAGTGGGGGGTGGCCCTTAAATGCTTTTACATTGCCCAATAAAAAACCATTGCATGCTTTAACTTATTTACCCAAAGACCAATGGCAAAAGCTACTATTCCAAATTAATGACTTATGGCAAAATAAAAAGGATAAGGCTTTGGAATATGCAGAAAAATTAAGCCAAGGGATATTAAAATTGAGTGATGCACCAATAATTACTCAGGCATCTACTAACCAAGAAATAGCTGAAAAAGCTTTTGTAGTATTTAAAAATCAATACGATAGTGTATATGGTGGACCCGATAGAGCACCTAAGTTTCCATTACCAAATAATTATGAGTTTCTATTAAATTATTATAAAGTAACAGGTAATGAGGAAGCCAAGCAAATGGCTTTGTATACGCTTAAGCAAATGGCATTAGGCGGTATTCATGATGCCGTGGGAGGTGGCTTTGCACGGTATTCGGTAGATAAGCATTGGTTTGCACCACATTTTGAAAAAATGTTGTATGATAATACTCAGTTATTGAGTTTATATAGTAAAGCATACATAGTATCTAAAAACCCTTTTTATCAATCTATTGCCCATAAGATTTTAACTTTTTGCAACGAAGCGTTGTTTAGTAAACCAAGTGGACTCTATTTTTCTGCACTAGATGCGGATAGCGAGGGGGAGGAGGGTTTGTATTATACATATACATTCAATGAGTTAAAAGCTGTTTTAGGAGATAATTGTGATATTTTTACTCAATATTTTCAATGCACGGAAGTTGGTAATTGGGAGCACGGTAGAAATATTTTATATGCACTAGATACCACAGAAAATATGGCTGTTGAATGGGGAATGGATGTCTCTGAATTAGCTATAAGAATTAAAAATTCTTTGGCTAAACTAAAAAAATATAGAAGCCAAAGGGTAAAACCAGGTTTAGATGATAAGTGTATTGGCAGTTGGAATAATTTAATGTTAAAAGCCCTAGCAGAAAGTGCCATTTATTTAAAAGACGAAACTATTTTAAAACTAGCAGAAACATTGGCTGATAATATTTTACTGCATTTTTTTAAAGGCCTTAAATTACAAAGAATTTATAAAAATGAGCAAGTAAAAATTGAAGCTTTTTTGGAAGATTATGCTACTTTAATAGATGCATTAATAACACTTTACCAATCTACATTGAATGAAAAATATTTGCTGAAAGCTAAAAATTTATGCGATTACACCTTTCATTATTTCTTTAATATCAAGGCTCAGTTTTTCCAATTTAATGCCTTAGATGCTGAAGTTTTAATTGCGCCTAAATTTGATATTAATGATGACGTAATTAATAGTAGCAATAGCATGATGGCTCATAATGTATGGCGATTAGGTTGGTATTTTAATGATTCAGATTACCAAAAAGTAGCCACCACCATGCTGTCCGCTATGAATGAAAGTATAGAGAAACATGCGCCATGGTATAGCCATTGGGCTGCTTTACAATTGTTTAGTGAATTTGGAACACATCAAATTGTTGTTTCGGCAGAAGAATTGAGTTTTAATGAGCTTATTCAAATTGAAATGCCTCCAAATAGTATTATTGCCTTAGCGCATCCCAAATCTGAAATACCAATGGTGTTTGATAAATTATATAAGGAAAAAAATAGTTATTACCATTGCTTGAATAAGGTATGTTACAAACCTAAAGATAGTATTGAGGAATTGAATGAAAGTTTGAAAAAGTAAGCGTTACTTTAAATCTTGGCTATTTTCAGAATGACTAAAACGTTAGTTCTTTACTTCTTTTTAAAACCCAAACTTACAGAATTTATGCAATATCTCAAATTGGTGGGTGTGCCATTATTTTCATTAAAAACATGGCCTAAATGCCCACCACAATTGGCGCAAACTACTTCAATTCTTACCATGCTATGGCTGGTGTCTATAATTTCTTTAATTTTACTTTTATCTAAGCCTTCATAAAAACTAGGCCAGCCGCAGCCGGCATCAAATTTGGTTGCACTTGCAAACAATGCTTCATCACAAGCTTTACAAAAGTAGGTTCCACTATCCCATAATTGGTCGTATTGACCTGTATGCGGTATTTCGGTTCCTTTGAGTCTTAATACAGCATATTCTTCTGCAGTTAATTCTTTTTTCCACGCTTCGTCAGTTTTTACTATTTTAAAAGTATCTTGTTTCATGGTATCTTGTTTTATTTGTTCAGACTGTTTTTTATTAGCTATTTGGCTGCATTGTGCAGAAAAAAATCCCACTACAATATATACTATTATTAATTTCATAATTTAATATACGAAAATAAGTTACAAATAGTTTTCATATTTCTGTTAAACATAATTGATGCATAAAATATTTGAAACACAAAAAAGGAGGGGTATTACTTAGCAAAATTCACAGCCCGTTTTTCACGAATAACTGTAATTTTAATTTGACCTGGATAAATCATCTCTTTCATAATACGTTGAGAAATTTCAAAGCTTAAATTATCCGCCTCAGCATCTGTTGCTTTCTCACTATCTACCATTACACGCAGTTCTCTACCTGCTTGAATAGCAAATGCTTTATCTACACCTCTAAAACTCATAGCTAAAGCTTCTAAATCCTTTAAACGTTTGATATAGTTTTCAGTATCTTCTCTTCTTGCTCCTGGGCGCGAACCGCTTATTGCATCGCACGCTTGAATAATTGGCGATAACATACTAGTCATTTCTATTTCATCGTGGTGGGCACCTATAGCATTAATAACTTCAGGGTGTTCGCCATATTTTTCAGCCCATTTCATGCCTAACAAAGCATGTGGTGTTTCTGCGTCATCTTCTGGTACTTTTCCTATATCGTGCAATAAGCCTGCGCGTTTTGCTAATTTAGCATTCAAGCCAAATTCTGTGGCCATGGTAGCACATAGATTAGCAACCTCACGGCTATGTTTTAATAAATTTTGACCATATGAAGAACGGTAGCGCATTCTACCAACTATACGAATAAGTTCAGGATGTAAACCCGTTAAACCTAAGTCTATTACTGTACGTTGACCAATTTCAATAATTTCTTGTTCAATATCTTTTCTTGTTTTTTCTACTACCTCTTCAATTCTAGCAGGGTGTATTCTACCATCGGCTACTAGGCGGTGCAATGATAAACGGGCTATTTCACGTCTTACAGGGTCAAAGCCAGAAAGGACGATGGCTTCAGGGGTATCATCTACTATTATTTCAATACCTGTAGCACCTTCTAAAGCACGAATATTTCTACCTTCTCTACCTATAATTCGACCTTTTACTTCGTCATTTTCAAGGTTAAATACAGTAACAGTATTTTCAATAGCTGTTTCTGCTGCAGTTCGTTGTATCGTTTGTAAAATAATCCTTTTAGCATCTTTGGTAGCGGTTAGTTTAGCTTCTTCCACAATAATTTTAGATTGGGCTATAGCTTCAGAGTGGGCATCTGCTTTTACCGCTTCTATCATTTGTGCTTTAGCTTCTTCGGCAGTTAAGGTAGCTACCTTCTCCAGCATTTTTATTTGCTGTTGACGTACGCTTTCTAATTCTTGCTCTTTTCTGGCTAAGCCACTTTGTTGGGCACCAAGTTGCTGTTTTACTTTTTCTACTTCATCCTCTTTTTGTTTACTCACACGCAGTCTATCATCTAAGCTTTGTTCTTTCTGCTTTATTCTATTTTCTGATACCTGAATTTCAGAATTTCTTTTTTGAACTTCTTTATCATGTTCTGATTTTAGACTTAAAAATTTTTCTTTACTCTCAAGCATTTTACTTTGTTTTACAGATTCAGCTTTGCTTTTGGCTTCTTCTAATAGCAAGTTGGCTTGCGCTTGATTTTGTTTTTTAATTAAAGGGATACCTGCAAAGTAGCCTACTGCTAGGCCTACTACCAAGCCAATTATGATGTAAAATATTTCGCTCATTTCTTTTTCTTTTTTTTTAATAAAAACAAGACTAAATAAATTGATAAAGCTATATGATTCAAAAGATAATTACAATAAACTTTCTATTTCGGTTAGTTCATTATTTATGGGCGAAAAATCAAAAACTGTATTAGCTACGGCTTCTACTTTTTTGGTTTTATTTAAAGCATCTATGGCATATTCAAGGGCTGCCATAGCCAATCCATCTATTCTATCTTTGGTTGTAAAACTATTGTTAAAAAATGTAATTCTTTCATTTAACAACTTAGCAGCTTTACGCACATATTCTTCTTCTCTGGCAATTATTTGTAAAGGATATATTCTATCACCTACATTTACTTTTATGGAAATATTATCTGCCATTTGAAATTTATTTAAACTTATTTTATAGGTTTATTTTGTTGCAAGTTTACGATTTTTTTTTCAAATTTTCAAATTATAGTCACTTCGAGTAAAAAATGGCTTTGAATTTTTGTATCGAGAAGTTAAATTAATAAATGAATTTCTCGATATATTTTTACAAAGCTAAAATACTCAAAATGAAAAAACATCAATGTCACATCGAGTAATCCCTCACATGCGGGAGGCTTTGCATTTTTGATCGAGAAGTTAAATCAAAGCCTTAAAACAATGCATAAGTTATTCCTGCACTTAGGTTATGGTTAAAATTATTGCCTATGTTTTTAGAGGTAATTATAGGATTTGGAGAACTTGTTTGCTCAAAAGAATATACTCTACGCGTGTTGAATACATTTATATTCAGATTAACAAAAGTAGATCAACGAGTTGTAAAGAATTTTAAAAATCTAAAATCGGTATTTACGCCATAATTGTTAGTATTACTGAATACTTTTTTAGGGTTAGATTTTCTTAACCTATTTCTACTGATATTGGAATTTAAATAGGGATTTACACGGGCTGTAAAAAAAATACGGTTGTTAGGTTGCCATAGGCATTCGTAATATATGCCAATTTTTGAACTAATAACATCGAGTTTGTTTTTTGTTTCAGTTTTTTTATAACTACTTAAACCGATACTGTTTTCAAATTTATTGCCATCAGTAAAGTGTTGTAAACCTTATGTAATATTAGCGCCCCAAGCATTTTGTCTGTAAATTCCTTTTTGTGTAGATTGATCATAATTGACAGCTACACCGTTTTAAATATTCCTATT
>JABMMZ010000030.1 GCA_013205405.1 Bacteroidota bacterium
AGCTTAAATTATTTATAGGTAATTTTTATAATTACTTATTCTAAAAAAAAATGAATTTTATAATATTAAACCGAAAATTTGGAATTTTAACCATTTTTTCGGTTTTTTTATTGCTATTAGCGGGCGGTATTGTTCGCAGCACGGGCAGTGGAATGGGTTGCCCAGATTGGCCTAAATGTTATGATAGATTTATACCTCCTACAAATACTAGTGAACTACCTTCTGATTATAAAGATATTCAGTTAGCTAAGCGCTTAAAAAAAGCAGAAAAATTTGCCGCATTATTAACAAAATTAGGATTTGAAAAACAAGCGCAAGTCATTTTAGCAGATCCAGAACTTTATATTCCTGAGGAATTTAATACACGTAAAGCTTGGACAGAATATTTAAATAGATTAGTAGGTGTGCTATCTGGAATGTTTGCTTTAGGTTTTATTATTACCTTATTTAAAGCAAAAAAGAATATTAACAGAACTAAATTTTGGTGTGGTTTGTTTGGTTTTATAATGATGTTGTTCAATGGTTGGTTAGGTAGTATAGTTGTGGCTACTAATTTATTTCCTATTATAGTAACTATACATTACTTAGCGGCTTATTTAGCATTAGCATTATTTTTAATAAGTATATCTAATATATATATTGATAATAATAATGTAGGTTTAATGAAATACAAATGGTTTTATTTTGGTCTTTTAATACTTTCATTAATACAAATATATTATGGCACCCAATTGCGACAAGTTTCAGATTACACCATAAAAACAGGCCAACTTTATGCAAACAATATTTTGAATTTAGATAGTCTTGGTTCTCAATTTACAATTCATAGGTTATTGGCAATTATATTAATTATTGTGAGTATTTTCCCAGTTTTTTTATTAAGAAAATCAATTACTAAATTCTGGAAATTATTTTTGTTAGCCGTTCCTGCCACGTTTATTTTACAATATTTGAGTGGCCTAGCTAATTTGAAATTAAAATTCCCTGTAATTCCACAAGTAGGTCATGTTTTCTTGGCTGGCTTAGTATTTGGGCTTTCCTTGTATATTTGTATCGCTATTTTTTCAACTTCAAAAAAGCATTAATACATTGGAAAAGATAAATTCTCATATAACCGCACCTGAACAGCTTTCAAAGCAGTTTTTCAAAGATTATTTTTTATTAAGCAAGTTTAGATTAAGTACCACAGTTGTTGGAACCACCTTAATATGTTACTTTCTAGGTATTCAAAAATTTGGAATCAGTATTTCTTGGTCGGCCGTTTTTGGTTTAGCTTTAGGGGGCATGTTAGTTACTGCAGCAGCCAACGGATTTAATCAAATTTGGGAAAAAGACTTAGACAAATTAATGTCTAGAACACAAGACAGACCATTAGCCAACGGCAGAATGAAAGTAAACGATGCCTTGGTATTTAGTTCAGTATGTGCAGCTTTAGGGCTTTTTTTATTAGCGTATGCTGTAAACGGCAGAGTAGCATTATTAAGTTTATTATCACTTTTCACTTATGCTCTAGTATACACTCCATTAAAAAAAGAGACGCCATTAGCCGTATTTGTAGGGGCTATACCGGGCGCTTTGCCTCCTGCCATTGGCTGGGTAGCAGTTTCGGGCAATATAGATTCTATTGCTTATATATTATTTGCAGTCCAATTTTTTTGGCAGTTTCCTCATTTTTGGGCCATCGCTTGGATATTAGAAGACGATTATAGAAAAGCAGGTTATACTTTATTACCTTCTTATGCTGGAAGAACAAAAAAAAATGCATTGCAAACAGTTTGGTACAGTGCAATGTTAATACTGGTAACTTTATATCCTATTTCATTGGGCGATTTTTCTTCACCATATAGTTTATTCCTCATATTGCCAGCAGGTGGTTTTTTACTATTCAAATCTTATAAATTATACCAAGAAATGACTGTCGAAAGTGCTAAGAAACTAATGTATGCTTCGCTTATATATATGCCAGCTGTGCTTATCAGTTACTTTTTTTAAAAAACAAAAAACAATTCAACAATAATAAATTCAAAAATGGATACCCCTAAAAAAAATTATGCAGTAAACGAAAAATACTTTTTGTTAATATTATTAATGGTATCAAGTATCATGCTTTTTGCGGCTTTTAGCAGTGCTTATTGGGTTCATAAAACCGATGCTTTACGCAATAATGCTTGGCTAATTTTTAAACTGCCAGTGCAATTTTGGGTAAGTACAATCATTATTGCAGTTTCAAGTATTTTTATGCAATTAGCTTACAGAGCAGCAAAAAATGATGAAATTCAAAAAGTACCAGCTTTGCTAACTTTTACACTAATAGGTGCAATTGCATTCTGTATTTCGCAATGTTATGGTGTTTTTGATATGGTAAAAAGAGGTTTATTCTTCTCAAATGCAGAGGCTGGAGAAATTTCTGCCTCGTTTTTATACGTTTTAGCAGGAACACACTTAGCACATATTTTAGGGGGAATAACCCTCTTAATTGCAGCAATATTGAGGGCTAACAGATTACAAATTCATAAGAAAAACTTAGTGTTTATAAATATATGTAAAACTTATTGGCATTTTTTAGGAATTCTGTGGGTTTATTTAATAATATTTCTTTATTTCGCGTAATAATTTAGAGCTATAAAATTACATGTCTAATACAGCAACAATAGAAAGAAAAACATGGGAAGGTGGACGTTCGCCTTTTGATGTAAGTTACGGAAAATTAATGATGTGGATCTTCTTATTATCAGATGCATTCACTTTTTCATCACTTTTGGTCGGCTATGGTGCTATTCGCTTTAGTTATAACGATTCACCAACACCTTGGCCAGATCCGTCTGCTGTATTTAACCATTTTCCCCTTGCACATGGTATTCATTTGCCTTTACTTTTTGTAAGTTTAATGACTTTTATATTAATTGCATCTTCAGTAACTATGGTATTAGCTGTAGAGGCTGGCCATAGAAGAAGCAAAAAAGAGGTTTCTAAATATATGATCTACACCATTATTGGTGGTGCAATGTTTTTAAGTTGCCAAGCATGGGAGTGGACACAATTTATACATGAAGGAGGAAGATTAGATTCTAATTTATTCGGATTCACCAAAGAAGCACAATTAAAAGCAGATGGTTTAAAATTATTTGACCATGTGCATTGGACATTAGCAGATAAAGCAGCAGGACCTGTTCCTTTTGCTTCCTTATTTTTTATAGTAAC
The DNA here is from genome assembly GCA_013205405.1 of Bacteroidota bacterium. Classification (GTDB taxonomy): domain Bacteria; phylum Bacteroidota; class Bacteroidia; order NS11-12g; family UBA955; genus JABMMZ01. The sequence continues at coordinate 3,202 of JABMMZ010000030.1, forward strand.
CGGTTTCCATGGTTTCCACGTATTTAGCGGAGTAATTATTAATATTATTATTTGGCTAAATGTTGTAAGAGGTACTTATGAAAGAAGAGGTCATTATGAAATGGTAGAAAAAGTTGGTTTATACTGGCATTTTGTAGATTTAGTTTGGGTATTTGTATTTAC
>JABMMZ010000031.1 GCA_013205405.1 Bacteroidota bacterium
CATCTATATTTTGCTCTATCCCATATTTAATCCCTTTCCACCCAGGAACAGAATTAATTAAAAATTGAAAATGAATAATTGCAAAAAATACAGATATAAACTTATTCTTATATCTGTATTTTTTTGTTCAATAATTGGTTGTAAAAATGCCCGTAAAACTAATTCAGACAATACTTCAGAATTTATACCTAATAAATATTCTAAACAGTTTTGTATTTCGAGACAAGCAAACAAATATGTATTATTTAATATTTCTGGAACCGACACAGAAAAAGTAGACTTGGTAGAAAACAATAAACTACCAAGAGTAGCGGTTTTGTCAACCGTTTTTGCAGGTTTTTTAGAAGCGCTTAATCTACAACATTGCATTGTTGGATTAGATAAAATAAACTACTACAATGATTCTATTATTCTTAAAAAATATGCAGATAAAAGTATTAAAGAAATAGGAGAGGAGGGCAATTTAAGAATTGAAGATATTATAGCGCTTAAGCCTGATTATTTAATTGTGAGTAGTTTCAGTGGTGCACAAAAAGAATCTTATACTTTGCTTAAAAAATTTGGCATAAAAATAATTTTTTGCGATAATTTTAAAGAACAACATCCTTTAGCAAGAGCTGAGTGGCTAAAGTTCTTTGGTGTTTTATTTAATTGTTACCCTCAGGCCGATTCACTTTTTAATACTATAGAAACCAATTATAATTCTATTAAAACAATGTCTTTAAATAAATTAAAACCGAAGGTATTAACAGATGCTCCATTTGGGGATAGTTGGTTTGTACCAGGAGGCAATAGTTTTACAGCTAAATTGATAGAAGATGCTGGAGGTGAATATTTATTTAAACACAAAATGCCATTATTTTCCTATGCTTTGCATTTAGAAGAAGTGCTGACTACTGCACATAATGCAGATGTTTGGCTCAATATCAATCAATATAAAACATTAGAAGAATTAGCGCAAACGGATAAGCGATACACGCTTTTTAAACCATTTAAAAATAAAATGTTATTTAATAATAACAAACAGGAAAATAGCAAAGGTGGTAATGTATTTTGGGAAATAGGAGCAGCTCGTCCCGACTGGATTTTAAGTGATATGAATGCTATAATTTCTAAGAATTATTCGAGCAAAAAAAATTGGTATTTTTACAATAGATTAAAGTAAAAACACTCTAACTATTTACCCCTAATCCAAACAAAGCAAAATCATACTTTACAGGGTCGTTTTTATCAAATTTCTTTAAATTCTCTGTTAGTTGTATAGCAGTCTTCCAATCGCTTTTGGCAGTAGTAATTAAGTTGTAACTGATAGCCGTTCTTATAACATGCACATCTAATGGGCAAATTAATTGACTTGGTGATATACTATTCCAAATACCAAAATCAACTCCAAAATCATCTTTTCTAACCATCCATCGCAAGAACATATTCAATCGTTTACAAGCACTTTTAGCCGCAGGATAAGCTATATGTTTGCTTGATCTTTGAATATAACTTTCACTGTTTTCATACAATATTTTAAAGCCATTCAATGCCTTTTCTACCGTTTTATCTTTAGCGGTTATATAAATAGAAAAAGCTTTTTCTAAACCATTATTTTTTAAGTAAATTTCTTTTAAAAAACCAATCATAGAAAGTAAATCAGTATCGTTAAAAGTGCGGTGAACAAATTTCAAACAATGTTTTAAATCATTGTCTGTATGTTGTGTGATAAATTGATGAGGCGCATTTTCAAAAATCTCAATCAGTTTTTTACCATTATTAATAATACTTATTCTTTGCCCCCAAGAAATAATAGCTACCAAAAAACCGATTATTTCAATATCCTCTTTTTTAGAAAATAAATGTGGAAGGCTAATTGGATCGTCTGCAATAAAACCTTGAGCGTTAAATTTTAAATAATTACTATCAAGTAGTTTTTTAAGTTCAGCATTTTTCACTATTCGCCATTGTCTATTAAATTATTTTTAGTACCCTTGCTTCTGTTTTCAAGTAGTTCTAATTTTTGACGCGCAATAGCTAAAATTTCTTCATCTTTAAAACTTTCTATTACATTGTTAAGCGTTGCTTTTGCTTGAAATAAATCACCTTTTTTAACATAATAATCTGAGAATAAAATAAAAGTTTTAGCCAACCAATAATCATAATTAGCAAATTGATTATTAAATTCCATGATACTTTTTCTACACTTGTCTAAACTGTCTTGCATGTAGCGCATATAGCCTTCATAATACTTAGCTTCTGCAGCATATATATCTTGCTGTCCTTTTATAGTTTTATTAAAAAATACTTTAGCAGGTTTGTATAAACTATCGTGTAAATAGTATCTGCCAATAGTATTGTTACATTCCCCTTTTTCTTCATTGTTTAGTTGGTCAAGTTTTAACATTTGCTCAGCTTTTATTTTCGCATTTTCTCTGTTTCCTAATTTGTTGTTACAAAATACCTGCCCATAAAGTGCTTTTTTGATAGAAGCATTACTGGCATATTTTTCCAACTCTTGATAATATTTTAGGCCATTTTCGCAATCATTTGCATTTCTATAAATAGAACACATTCTAGATAGCGCATCTTCCTTAAACTCAGAGTTTGGGGCATCTGCTACATATTTAATATGTGTTGTAGCCAAGTTGTATTGTTCTAATTCTATATAACTCATAGCCGCATAATAATGGGCGTATAATTGGAAGAATCCATTACTAAAATTTTTCAAATAATCTTCAAAATCTTTAGCGGCAGCTATATAGTTTTCTAATACGTATTTTTTATAAGCAGCATCGTAATACAATGAATCTTCCTTGTTTGAACTAATATTAGAATTTGGAACTGTTTTAACCCAATAAATATATCCTTTTACATCTCCTAGTTTTTTGTAAGCTATTTCAGCATCTTTTATCGCTTTTTGAGCCTCAGGTGTACCTGGATAATTTTTGGCTATTATTTTATATTGTTCTATTGCTTGAGGATATTTAGTGTCTCCAAAATAAATACTACCCAATCCAACATGACATAATTTAACATAATGGCTATTAGGATAATCTTCAATTAAATATTTAAATTGTCTTTCAGCCTCCATATTATTATCGTCTTCAAAATATTCATTTCCCATTTCAAAAATAGCATCTGGAATATAAGTAGAGTTAGGAAACGATTGGGCAATTTTTTTTATGATGGCTATTTTATTAGCCCTCTTTTTTTGTATACCGTATATCATACCTTGCTGAAACATGGCATAATCTGAGCCTGTTACTTTATTACTCACTATATAGGCATAAGCATCTAGCGCTGAAGGGTAATTGCCATTTTGAAAATAAGAATCGCCTAATCTTAAAGTGGCATCATAAAAAATATTTTCGGGTAGGGTATAGCCAATACTTGTTTTATATTTATTAAAATAATTAGCTGCTTCGGCATATTTTTCTTGATTAAAATAACTGTAAGCAATACTGTACAATGCCTCTGGATAGTATTTTGTTTTTTTAGATTCTGTATTCTCCAAAAACTTTTGATAATACCCTCTAGCAATATCATATTTTTTGTTTCTAAATTCTATTTCGCCTAACCAAAAATTACATTGACCATATATACCATTATCTATTCTATTGGTATTGGAAGTAGTAAACATTTTTTTGGCAGCTTCAAATTCTTTTTGATTGTATAATTCTTGACCTCTTAAAAAAAGTATTTTTTGATACAACTCTTTTGTGCTTTCATCCGTAATCGTCATTTCTTCCATTACCGAAACAGCTGTTTTATAATCGTTGCTGGTGTATAATAAAGTGGCTAAATATTTTTTAGCATCATTGCTATGTTTAGACCGTGGAAATAAGTCGTTAAATTTTTGAAAAGCAGCAATAGCCTTGCTTGGATATTCTAATTCGTGCGCTAATTTAGCATAATTAAACATGGCTTCCTCTTGAATGCCTTTGTCAAATTCAGTTCTTTGGGCTTCATAAAATGCATTAAAAGCATTTTGTTTTTTATTTACTTTTAAATAACAATCGCCCAAATGGTAACTGGCACTTTGCGCCATTGCATTGCCCTTGGTGGCAACTTTTTCAAACATCAAGGAACTCTTAGTGCAATTTTTATTCATGTAAGCAGTATAACCAATTTCATATATTTCTTGGTCATTCAAAATATTAATATCATAATTGCTTTCATCAAAGTATTTTTGAGCTTCTTCAAAATTATTGATTTGGTAAAAACATTTTCCTAAAAGTAAATCTCTATTGGTATTTAGTATACCAAAATCTTTGCCTTTTGCATAATCTATCGCTTTTTGGTTCTCACCTTGCAGATAATAAATTTCAGCAATATAAAGCTTTACAGCCTCTATGCCTTTGTCTTCTACTTTATTAAAAGCTGATAAGGCACTTTTATAATCTTTATCCATATAGCAAACATAACCATAGTAATAGGTGGCTTCGTTTTTATATGGATTTTCAGTATTGGTAAGGGGTAAAAATGCTTCCTTAGCGTCTTTGTATTTACCAGATTTAAAATAACAATAACCCTTTCTATAATTAAGTCTATTTTCTTCTTCATTGCTTAAGCCTAAAGTTTGCACTTTTTTATAATATCCAAGCGCGCTTTTAAATTTTGAAATGTTGTAATAATAATCGCCCACTTCAAGATTGGCATTATTGGTTTTTCTACTTTGCGGATAACGCTCCATAAAATCTAACATATTGGCCAAGGCATTGTTGTGTAATAATTTTAATTTACAACTCGCTATATAGTATTCTACATCACTAATATTTACTGCATCTGTAGCATAAGGCAAGTAATCGTTAAAATTGGTAATAGCGGTATTATACAATTGTTTATCGTATAGTTCTAATGCGGCATTGTATAGCTTTATTTTATCTTGATTGGCAGCAGTTTGTTGGGCATAAATTTTTGTAAAAAGCATTAAAACCGCAAACAAAATAATATATCTTTTATTTAACATTTTATTTTTTTAATATATAAAAAAGCAAAGTAAGTATTTTAGCATCATAATCAAACTGAATACTTTTTAACAAACGTTTATAACCTTAAACGAAAATAAACACAATAGATTGTTAAGAAACCAAAAATATACTATTTTTGAATTGATAAGTTGTTACGGATACTGAGCTTGTCGAAGTGTATTGTTGAATTGTTATTCTTTTGTTGGGATTTGTCATGCTGATACAGGAAGCATCTGTTTCAAATTGAAGAGTTCTTACACTAAGCTTCTTGAAGTGCGTTAAAAGTACCCCATCACTCTCTAAGTTCTACCGTCATTTTGAGTAAAAAATTGCTTTGCATTTTTGAATCGAGAAACAAAAATCACCGCAGCGAGGACTTCAAGCGTATCAGCCCGACCCAGCGCTTTGGCAGGGTTAAGTCCTAATGGGTAACCAAAATTTAAAAAATCAATAAATTTAAAATCCAAAAATTTCAAAATCTTATATTAAATTTGAAAAATGAAAAAAGTACTTTTCTTATGCTTTGCAAGTATTACCCTTTTAAATGCTCAAAATGCACCAATATTAACAAAAGGTTCGGTAGGTATTCATAATGTTTTTTATCCTAATAGTGTTAAAAAAATGGAGAATGCTATTTATACAATATTAAATAATTTTCCAGAACCTGCAGGAACAGATAAAAAAATAAAAGCGTTAGTAAATAAAGAACGCGAAAAATTAATTCAAAATAAATTTAGTTTTGGAAGTGCTAAAAGAGCCGCTTTGCCACCAATGGTAATAGCTGGTTTTGCAGGCGCTAATACTGCTGGCACACCTAACGACAACAATATGGCGTTTAATGATAGTTTTGTTATAAGTGTATTAAATACCAATATTAGAGTGTATGACAAACAAGGCGTAGCGAAAAAAAATTGGACATTAGAAAATTTTCCTAAAGAAATAAAAAACACCAAACCGGGCATTGGAATTACTGCTTTAAATAGAAGTTATGACCCTAAAGTGTTATTCGATCCAATTGCCAATAAATTTATATTGGTTTACTTAGAAGGTGCAGGAAGCGATGATACCCGCATCATTGTAGCCTTTAGTAAAACAGCTAACCCTTTAGATGGATGGAATGTATACCAATTAAATGGCAATCCTTTTGGCGGTGCATTTTGGACCGATTATCCAATGATTGCTATCAATGGAGAGGATTTATTTATAACAGTTAATTTACTGAAAGACAATACCGATTGGCGAGATGGGTTTACACAATCTGTAATTTGGCAATTGCCAAAAACAAAAGGTTTTTCTGCCGATTCATTGCCTTATAATTTATGGAGCAATATAAAGTTTAATAACAAGGCTATCTGGAATATTTGTCCTGTACAAGAGGCTTTTACGCCAAGTGCAAAAGGATTATTTTTATTATCTGTTTGTCCGGGAGATGCCATTAACGATACTGTTTTCTTGCACCATATTACAGATAATTGGAGCAGTGGAAATGCACAAATAGCTTACAAAATTTTAAAAGTAAATAAACAATATGGCTTGCCGCCTGCTTCGCCTCAAAAGTCAGCTGGCTTTATGCTGCAAACAAATGATGCAAGGGTATTGGGTGCATTTTATTCGAATGGTAAAATACAGTATGTACAAACAAGTAGAAATACTATAAATGGACGATCGTCTATTTTTCATGGTTATATTGGCGGTGTTTTTTTAGCAGCACCGAGTGTTACTGGCAATATTATTTCTTCCGATTCTTTAGATTTTGCTTATCCTACTATAGCCTATGCAGGCGCTAAAACCTATGGCAATCAAAGTTTAATTACTTTTTCGCACAACAGTAATACCATATTTCCTGGCACCTCTATTATTTATTGCGATAATAATGGAAGCTATTCAGATTTAGTAAGGGTAAAATCGGGTTCTGGTATTATCAATAGTTTTATTCCTGATAGTTTTGAGCGTTGGGGCGATTACACAAGCATTCAAAGAAGTTATGCCAACGATAAAGAATTTTGGTTAGTGGGTTCTTATGGCACATCTTTTAATAGTGTATCTACTTGGATAGCTAAAATTAATATGGACGACCCTAAAGTAAACCTTAAGCCTAATGCTTTTAGTAGCGGTTTACCTGCCTTTCCAAATCCGGTAATAGATATGATAACCATTCCTTTTAAATGTGCTACAAGTGGGCAAATATTAGTTAATGTGGTAGATGTATCTGGCAAAAATGTAATTAGTATAAATGAAAACGCTGAGATTGGAGATAAAAAAGCCTTTTTAAATGTTTCTAATTTGCCAGTAGGTGTTTATTTTTATTCGGTCAGCATAAATAATTCAATTATAAAAAATGGAAGTTTTATCAAGTAATAATATTCCAGTTGAATTAACAGATTATTTAATTACCAAAGATAATTTTAGTATAGAAAAAATAAAAGAAGGCGCTATTTTACTATTTGATAAACCTTTGGGTTGGAGTTCATTTAAGCTAGTAAAAAAAGTAAAGTATTTAACCAAAGCCAATAGAGTAGGCCATGCTGGTACATTAGACCCTTTAGCTACTGGGTTGTTAATAATTGCTACTGGTAAGTGTACTAAAATGATAGAATTAATTCAAAATCAATATAAGGTATATACTGGTACTATTGCATTTGGTGCTATTACTGCTTCTTACGATTTAGAATCACCTTTAGAAGGCAATTTTGATTATACGCATATTTCGGAAAACGATATTAACCAAGCTGTTTTAAATTTTACAGGAATTGTAGAGCAAACGCCACCTGCTTTTTCTGCTATTAAAATTAATGGAACTAGAGCTTACGTAATGGCTAGGCAAGGTATAGAGCCCGAAATAAAAAGTAGAAATATTATAATTCATAGCTTTAGAATAGAAGGTACATTACCCAATCTTAATTTTGAAGTAAAATGCGCTAAAGGCACTTATGTCAGAACATTAGCCAATGATTTTGGCAAGTACTTAAATAGTGGTAGTCATTTATCTGCTTTAAAGCGCACCCAGATTGGCGATTTTAATATTAAGGATGCTTTTGAGATAGAAGATTTTCAGCAACTTATATTATAAGGATGTTAGTAATTTCTTAAAAAAAATTATTTTAAAAAAAGTTCTAAATAAAATAAGCGTAGTATTGCATTGATAACTAATAGAGTGGAGTTTAGAAACCACTTAAAAAAACAGGGCGTTATTCCGAAAAGCCTTATGAGTAAGAAAAAAATATTAAAATTATGAAATGGTTTTTAAAAGTTTTGCAAAATTACGCCAATTTTGATGGCAGAGCAAGAAGAAAAGAGTACTGGATGTTTACATTAATTTTTATGATTATTTATTATGGTTTAATAATATTAGCTATGACTATAAGTTCATATATAATTGTACTTGTAGCAATTTTTGCTTTAGGGTTAATTGTTCCTTCTATCGCTGTTGGTGTAAGAAGAATGCACGATGTTGGTAAAAGTGGTTGGTATATCTTAATTCCTATTTATAATTTAATATTAGCTTGCACCAATGGTGAGGTAGGAAGTAACCTATATGGTCCTGATCCTAAGGCTGAGGGTGCTGAAATAACAGACCATTTAATTAACGAATAAGATTTTTTTACAACCTTTACAATAGGACTAATCTAATAAATTAGTCCTATTTTTGTGACCTTTTAATGCGCATTTTCCATAGCCTAGATAATTTACCAGAGTTTCAAAAAACTGTGTTTACACAAGGTACTTTTGATGGACTGCATATTGGTCATCAAAAAATATTAGAAACGGTTCGAAATAAAGCAAAAGCGATAGCAGTGGAATCGGTTCTACTTACTTTTTGGCCACACCCTCGCTTATTACTTTTTCCTGAAGATACCGATTTAAAATTATTACAAACTTTAGAAGAAAAGCTTGAAATAATTGAAAAATGTGGAATTGATAATGTTATTGTATTGCCATTTACTAAAAATTTTAGGAATATTTTACCAGAAGATTATATCCATAATTTTTTAGTTAACGAACTAAATGTGCATACAATTATTGTGGGCTACGATCACCGATTTGGAAGAAATAGGGAAGGTGATATTACAGTTTTAAAGCAATTTTCAAAACAATATAACTACGAGGTTTGCGAAATAGCCGCTGAGGATATTGATCATATTGCAATTAGTAGTACTAAAATTCGCAATTCATTGTTAAATGGCGATGTAGACACTGCTAATAGCTATTTGGGCAGATATTATAGTTTCAAAGGGCATGTAATATTCGGAAAACAATTAGGCAGAACATTGGGTTTTCCGACTGCTAATTTAAAAATATTGGATAATCATAAATTAATTCCTGCTATTGGTGTGTATGCTGTAAGATGCAAAATAGGAGAAGAATTATATGATGGTATGATGAATATTGGAAATAATCCAACTGTAGAAGGCAAAGCGTTTTCTATAGAAGTTAATATTTTTAATTTTTCATTAAATATATACG
>JABMMZ010000005.1 GCA_013205405.1 Bacteroidota bacterium
ACTTTTAGAAGCAACTAAAAAAAATCAAACTTTTCAAATTTTTGTCAATTCAAATCAAAAATTAGAACATTTTAAAGCCCAAATAGAGAGTGGTGAAATACATTTAATTGAAAAAGAATTTCCTGACAATGTTAAAAATATTGTACCCATTAATCTCTCAAAAATCGGAGATGTTACAAGTTTTTTAAAATGGCTAGGTGCAGCTACTAAATTAAATTCAAATTCAATAATAGTTGCCAATAATAGAACCAATGCTAAAGCCGGATACCTAGAAAAATGGGTCGCTTATTGGACTAATTTTTGGCCTAAATTATTAACAGGTTCTAATAGCAATTTAGCTAATTCTGAGTGGGTTTTAGTAAGTAAAGAAAGCTTTCATAAATTAGGATTTATCAAAAAAATAAGCAGTGCTTGGCAATTGGCTGCTATTGCAGAAAAAGACAACACAGGCGAAGCAATTAATAGCGAACTTCCCATTAATTCTTTTAGTTTTGGCAATGGCGTAGCCGCATTTTTTAAATGTTTTGGAAAGGGTATTCATTCCATTGTCAATTCATTTTTTAAAACAGCTAGTTTTAAGACTGAAACTAACAATTGGACAGATATTAATTACAGAGGGTATAAAAAAATATTTGGATTTTGTTCCGCTATTTTATTAGCGCTTATGTGTTACATTAGTTATGATTACAATGTAACCTGGGACGAACCCAATCATAACACGTATTCAAAAGATGTATTAAAATATTACAAAAGTATGGGCAATGATACCACTATGTTCGATTTTCAAAAAGCAGGACATAGAGATTACTTTACCAACGTATTGTATGGTATGAGTATAGATGTGGTGAGTAGTGCAATTAATGATACTTTTGGAATTAAAAATGATTATAAAACGAGACATTTGTTGAATGCCATTATAGGATTTTTAGCTATTTTATTTTCAGCATTAATTATTAGAAGATTTTCTGGTTGGTTGCCCGCCATTATTGGATTAATAGCCTTAGTATGCTCTCCATCATTTTTTGGACATTGTTTCAATAATCCTAAAGATATACCTTTTGCAGCAGGTTATGTGATGGCAATTTATTATTTAATCAAATTAATTCAAGAATTGCCCAATGCCAAACATCAAACCAAAGTAATGCTGGCAATAGCCATTGGTTTTGCTATTAGTATAAGGGTTCAGGGTGTTTTACCTATTGTATATTTGGGTTTATTTGTAGGCTTGTATTGGCTTTTAAATCATTTTAAAAATAAACAAATTTGGCATTTTGCAAAAATAATATTGACCGTTAGTATTGCTGGATTTATTTTGGGAATTTTGTTATGGCCATATGCCTTGCGCGCCCCATTATCAGCTCCATTAAAAGCAATTAAGGAATTTTCTAATTTTAATTATTTGACTTATTATGAGCTTTTTGATGGTGTTAGAGTATTTGAAAAACCATGGTACTATGAGCCAAAATTAATTATGCTAACTGCTCCATTAGCTATTTTAGGTGGTTTTATTTTAGGCTTATTGTTGGGTTGGTTCAAAAAAGATAAGCGTACTTTATTGGCATTGGCTTTATTGGTTTTTGCAACACTTTTTCCTGCATTTTATGCCATATATCAAAAATCTTATGTTTACAATGGATGGCGTCATTTTATCTTTATCTACCCATCATTAGTAGCCTTATCTATATTGGGTTGGTATTGGCTTGCCCAATGGTTTGGTAATACAAAAGTAAAATTAATTGTATTAGCACTTATTGCAGTGTCGTTTTTAAAACCGGGTATTTGGAGCATTGTAAATCATCCATACCAATACCTATATTTTAACGAATTAGCAGGAGGAGTAAAGGGTGCTAATGGAAAGTATGAATTAGATTATTGGAACCAATCGCCAAGGGAAGCCTTTAAATGGTTGGTGAAAAATAGGCCAGAAATTCTTAAAGGAGATGTAATGGTAAGTAGTAATAATATTCAAGAGGCGCTTAAAACATTTGTGCCTGAAGGTAAGGACGTAAAATATAAATGGACCAGAGAATACGAATGGGCTAATGATGATTGGACCTATGCTATTTGGACTACACGCACCTTATCAAAAAATCAAATTTTAGGGGGTAATTGGCCACCAAAAGGCACTATTCATGAGGTTAAGGTAGATGGTGTAACCATAGCTGCAGTGGTTAAATCGGCCAATAATTATAGTTTTTTAGCCAATAATTATATTAAAAAGAATAAACCTGATAGTGCCTTACTATTTTATGAAAAGGTATACGCAAGCAATGTAAACGATGAGGAATATGCAAGAGGTTTAGCCAATGCTTGTAAGCTAACCAACAAGTTAGACAGTGCCCTAAATTTTTATAATATAGCTTTAACTTTAAGAGATGGCAATTATGAGGCTTATGCAGGTATTGGAGAAGTATATTTTTTAAAGGCAGGCATTAATCCAATGAATCCTGATAAGGCTATTTTACAAAAAGCTAAGGAGAATTTTGAAAAGGCTATTTATTATAAAAAGAATTTCAGTGGAGCGTTTTATTACTTATCAGAAGTCAATAATTTATTGGGCAATAAAGAAGAAGCACTTAAAAGTTTTGCCAGTTTCTTTGAGTATCAAGCCACACAAGAAACCTACAATAAATTTACAGAATTATTGAAGATGAATGGGTATTCGGGCGAAGAAAGTGAGCCTTATTTATACATGTACAATAAAGCTATAGAAGCCAAAGACAAGGCTAAAGCCGAAAACTTTTTGAATATGCACGAACAAATGATGAATGGCTCAGGAAATTAAATATTAAAAAAATGCAACAATTTATACCCTTTAAACGTCTAATATAGTATAATGCTAAAAAATCTGCTCATATGGTGTGTTTTATTATTGGCTTTTAGTGCCAATGCTACACATATTGTAGGAGGAGAAATAATGTATAAATACAAGCAGAAGGTAGGTAATAATTACAGATATGAAATAACACTGTATTTATATATTGATTGTTTGAATGGTGCTGCAGGTGCCATTAAAGATGATGCTACAGCTTTTATTAATGTTTTTAGTAATGACACTAAAAGAGTTAATTTACAACTTAGTGATGAAGTTTCCCGGACTGGACCAACCAGAATAAGTGATGTAAATTATAAGTGTATTAAAACCAAACCCAATGCTTGCGTAGATAAATATATATATGTTACTGAAATAGATTTTCCTGTAAATACAAATGGTTATGTAATTACTTTTGAAAGATGTTGCCGAAATAAAGATATTGCCAATATACTAAATAATAATGACAATGGTGGAACAAGCAGCAGGTTTGGTGCTACTTATTGGACAGAAATAAAAAATGTAACCCAAGGCGAAAGCAGTCCCTTTTTTAAGGCATTGCCACCTAATTTTTTGTGCACAAATGCGCCATTGATATTTGATCACAGTGCTACTGATGCCGATGGAGATAGTTTAGTATATGAATTATATCAACCTTACAGTGGGGCAGATAATTTAGACCCAAGACCAGCTAGTTCAGGCACAACCTATCCAAGTAGTTTAATAGATTGGAATACAGGTTATAATAACAATAATCAAATAGATGGTTCACCTACTTTATCTATTAATAGAAAAACAGGAAAATTAACTTTAACACCTACAAAAGTGGGGCAATATGTAGTGGGTATAAAAGTGCTAGAGTACAGAAAAGGTAAGTTATTAGGAGAAACTAAAAGAGATTTTCAATTTAATGTGAGCGATTGTGTATTCGATGTTGTATCATCTTTCTTTGCTCCTAAAATAAATTGCACTCAGAATGAGGTTAGTTTCCAAAATCAAAGTCAAAATGCTACCTCGTATTTTTGGGATTTTGGTGATCCAGATACAAAAACAGATACTACTTCTTTCAAATCTCCTGATTATGTCTATTCAAAACCAGGTAATTATACCATTAGATTAATTGCTAAAGTTAATATTTGTGTAGATACTTTTGATTTTGATTTAACCGTAAAACAAAATTTTACAACTAAATTACCCAATGATACAATTATCTGTGGTGCTTTTACAAAAAAATTAAACGCTAATGTGCCTAATAAATCATACCTGTGGAGCACGGGTGAAAGAACCCAAAGTATTACAGTAGCAAGAGGCGGTTTATTTTGGGTAGCAGTTACAGATGCTCCCTGTGTATCACGCGATAGTATTATTATTACAAATGAAATAGTAAAAGCTGATTTTACTGCGCCCTTAATCAATTGTTCTGAAAATGAGGTGGTCTTTCTCAATAGAAGTTTAGTAGCCACTAATTTTAGTTGGGATTTTGGCAATACCGCAACTACAGATGATATTTCAACAACTAGAAACCCGCGCTATATTTATGATAAGCCAGGGAATTATACTGTTAAATTAATAACAAAAACCGCTACTTGTGCCGATACTACTACCTTAGATCATTTTGTTAAGGAAAATTTTAATATCCAATTGCCAAATGATACCTTGTATTGTGGCCCATTTGTTACAACGCTTAAAAGCAATGAGCCCAATAAAACCTATAAATGGAGCACAGGAGCTGTTACACCTAACATTCAAATAAATAAAGCAGGAAACTACTGGGTAGAAGTATCAGATTTGCCTTGTATCGACAGGGATACTATTGTTATTCAAAATGATTTGTATCAATTAAATATTGGTCCCGATTCAGTAATTTGTCGCGATAGTTTTGTGCAATTTACTTATCAAACAAAACCTATATATACCTCTTATCTTTGGAATGATAATACCACCTTGCCATCTGTATTCGTTAGTAAATTAGGCACTTATTGGTTAAATACCATCAATCAAAATAATTGTCCTTCTTCAGATACAATCACCTTTATATTGTATCCTCCGCCAAGGGTAAATTTAAATGATACTTTATTTTGCAGAAATACAACCGTAGTGTTGGATGGCGTAAATTATAGTTTTAAAACAAAATTAGAAACTAAGTATTTATGGAATAATGGAGAAACTACGCCACAAATAACCACAGGTATTCCAGGTAGGTATATTGTAACCGCTAAAAATAGATTATGCACTATCATTGATACGGCCGATATTGAATATTTTGTAACAGGATTGGAATTAGGCGCTGATACTTTTTATTGCGGTCCGGTAAGAAGGCTTTTAAAACCTAATCAAAATTACATCAAATATTTATGGCATGACAATTCAATCGAAAAATATTTCTTGGCCAATTCACCAGGTAAAAAGAAAGTAACCATCACCACCATAGACGGCTGCATTGAATCTGACTCAGTATTCTTAACACAGTATCCCGGCATTGATGGAGGATTAGGCAATGATACTGTCATTTGTTTAAGTTCCGAAATAGAATTAAAAGCAGCAGATGGCTTATCAAATTATTTATGGAATACAGGCGCTAAAACACAATCTATATTTGTAAAAGACAGTGGCATATACGTAGTAGTAGTTACCAATGAAAATGGTTGTGTAGTGCCAGATAGTATTAGAATAAAAGAAAGCGGAGATGCCTTACCTATAGAAATGTTTATGCCAAATGCTTACACGCCCAATGATGACGGTATTAATGAGTATTACCCAGGCAATAAATATGGCGACCCTGGTTCAGATTATTTATTAAGATTATACAATAGATGGGGCGAAAAAGTGTTTGAAAGTAATAGTCCAAGTTTTCAATGGGATGGTAAAATAAAGGATAAATTAGCGCCACAAGACGTATATGTATTTCAAGTAAAATATATTGGCTGTGATGGCGAAGAACGTTGGTTTAGAGGTACTTTTACCTTAATGAGGTAATTTATCTGTTTTAAAAATAAACAGCCATTTCATCTCGTAATTTTTTAGCTTCATTAGCAGCAGCTTCAGCAAAATCGATTTTTGCACTTGCGTACAAAATACTTCTACTGGCATTTATTAAAACACCTCCAAAATCTGTTAAAGCGTTATCACAAACATCTTTTACAGTACCTCCTTGTGTACCTACGCCAGGCACTAAAAAAAAGTGGTTTGGGTACGCTTCTCTTATCAATTTTAAATCATTAGCTTTGGTAGCACCTATTACAAACATAAGGTTCTCTGGATTACCCCAGCTGCTAACTTTTTGCATAACAGTTTCATATAACTTTGTATTATTATACTCTAAAATTTGAAAATCTTGGCTACCCGTATTACTTGTAAGGGCCAAACAAATAACCCATTTATCTTTAAATTGAAAAAAAGGTTTTAAAGAATCTTCGCCCATATAAGGCGCAACCGTAATGCTATCAAAACTCATATTTTGGAAAAATGTTTTGGCGTACATGCTACTTGTATTGCCAATATCGCCTCGTTTAGCATCGGCAATAGTAAAACAATTATTTGGAATAGCAGCCAAGGTTTCTGCCATGCATTGCCAGCCTGCAGCACCATATGGCTCATAAAAAGCAGTATTTATTTTATACGACACTGCATACTCAGAAGTGGCATTAATAATGGCTTTGTTAAAAGTCAACATGCCTTCAATAGTTTTAGAAACACCCATTGGAAGTTTGTCCATGTCAGTATCCAAACCAACACATAACACACTTTTTTTTGCTTTTATTTGGGCTATTAAGGCTTCTCTTTTCATAAAAAATTATAGTGCAAAAATGGTTAAATATTTGCAACTTATTGCTACTACAATCCTAAAATATTTCAATTCGAAACGGGATGATACTTTTATTAATTAATTTACTTTATTTTTGAACACTTTATGAAACAAATATTATTTTTACTTTTTATTGGTCTCTTATCATCTAATATAGTAGCACAAGAAAATGATAAAGGAGTATTCTCTGGAAATTTTCAAAGCAATGTACAAGCTTATGATAAAGATGATAAAATAGGAGCTAATACAGAAGTTTACAACAAATATAAAAGCAGTGCAGATGCTTGGTTACAATTAAATTATGATATAAAAGGATACAATTTTACATTGCGTTATGATATGTTTAATAACTCGCCATTACTAAATCCTCAAACAGTTTACAATAAGCAAGGTATTGGCTTTTGGCAAGCAAGCAAGACTATTGGCAATTTGAATATTACAGCAGGTTATTTCTACGATCAATTTGCTACAGGCATGATATTTAGAGCTTACGAAGACAGACTTATAGGAATAGATTTTGCTATTCAAGGGCTTAGAGTAAAGTACAATTATAAAAATTTAGCGATTAAAGGATTTGCGGGTCAGCAAAAAGGAAATATATTTAGTGGCGATAGATTTACATTAGCGCCTGAAGCTATAAAAGGTTTAAACCTTGAGTATAATTTCAATTTAACAAATAAAATAAAAATAGATTTAGGGACTTCATTTGTGAACAGAGCGCTTGACCAAGCTACAATGAATAGTGTAGTTACAAAAATTAATTCTCAAAAATTGGATACACGTTTTATACCTAAATACAACTCCTATAGCACCAATGCTTATACTACCATAGGATTTAAAGATTTAAAATTATACGGTGAATACGTATATAAAACAAAAGAAGCTATTTTTAATCAAATGGCGATTTATTAATTAACAAAGATGGTAATATTATTTTTACAACATTGAGTTATTCAAAAGCTAAATTAGGGCCTAAAAAAAGACTTTCCTTTGGTGCTAATTTACAATATAAACGCATAGAAAATTACAATTTTCGTACATCACCTTTCGAAATTTTAAACAATGGTAATATTTCATATTTGCCCTCTATTACCAAACAAAATACTTACCGCTTATTAGCCCGTTACAATGCTGTTGTTCAACAATTGGGGGAGGAAGCCTACCAAGCAGATTTAGTTATAACTCCCAAAAGAGGAACTACATTAACCTTTAACGCTTCACAAGTTAAAAGTTTAACAGAAAATGGAGATGGAAAGGGAAACTCGATTAAATTATTTAATGAGTTATATGGAGAAATTCAGCATAAAATATCAGCAAAGCATAAAATTAAAATTGGACTTCAAAGTATTTATTACGATCAAAAAAGATATGAGCAAAAAGACAGTAGCTATCCAAATGTAAAAACATTAACCCCTTTTCTAGAATATACCTATAAAATAACAAAACATAAATCGCTTAGAATTGAATCGCAATATTTAGAAACAGGACAAGATTTAGGTAGCTTTATTAATGCCATTTTAGAG
>JABMMZ010000032.1 GCA_013205405.1 Bacteroidota bacterium
GGTGTAATAGTAAAATCGGCACCAGGCATGGGGTTGCTATACACTGTTTTAGATATTGAATCTAAACACCCATTATTAGTTGTAACAGAAAGAGAAACCTTAAATGAATCTACTTTGGTATAAACATGACTAATAGAAGGAACCGATGCTGAGGTATTATCGCCAAATAACCAAGAGTAAACTTTTAGGGTATCCGTGTTTTTAATAGTAGAATTACTGTTAAAATTAAATATATGATTCAAAAAACATTGTTCAGGATTATCTATTGTAAAGTTGGCAACAGGCATTGGATATAAGGTAACTGGTTTTACAATCGTGTCTTTACATCCGCCAATATTGGTGCTACTAATTAAGGTAATATTAAAGAAATTACTGTCTTTTAAATAGGTATGATTTACAAATTGAGAATTTATAGTACTTGAGTCGTCTCCATAATACCAATTATGACTCATCAATGTTCCGCCTAATACTGTTGAGGTAGCTTGTAGTGAAAAATTGTTTCCTTTTAAGCATGATTTTAAATAATTACTTTTAAAGTTAGCAACTGGCATGGCATAAGTTCTTACTGGTTTTATCAAGGTGTCATTACAGCCTTCATTTGAGGAAGCTATCAGTCTTGAATTATAAACTTGTGCATTGGCATAACTGTGTTGAACATTGTTAACTAAGTTAGCAAAAATATTATCTCCAAAGCTCCAGCTATTTGTAAAGGTGCCTTTTTTAATAGTAGTAGTTGCTGTAAAATCAAATAGATTGCCTAGTCTACATTGTTTGTCATTATTAATGGTATAACTAGCTTTCGGTTTAGGAAATACTGTAACTGTTTTTCTGGCAGTATCCAAGCAGCCATTATCACTAACAGACACATTGGTAACTATAAAAGTACTATCCTTGAAATATTTTTTTACAACATTATCAAATTGTAATGAAGAGGTTCCATCTCCAAAAAGCCATTTATTTGTAAATGTACCAGTTCCTGAAATGAAAGTATTTGAAGTAAATACAAATGAATTTCCAGTAAGACATTGGCCCGTATCATTGATTAAAAAGTCTGTCCCTGCATGCGGATTCACATTCAAAGGAATGAAAGAAGTATCTTCACATCCATTATCTCCATATACAATTAAGCCAGAATTGTAGGTATTTTCAGATAAATAAGTATGCGTTGGGTTAGGAATATTTAGCGCAATATTGCCATCATCAAATAACCATTTATTGCCTGTAATAATACCAGATGCAAATGTTGAGTTGTCTGTAAAATTAAATGCATTGCCACGTAAACATTGATTGTCGATATTAACAACATAAGTTGAAACAGGATTAGGAATGACAAATAAAGAATCGGTTAAAGTATCTTTACAATTATAATTGGATTGAAGAATCAAGCTTATATTGTATTTGCCATCAGCAGCATAATGATGCTCAATGCTATCTAAATTGCCATATTGGTTACCATCGCCCATTAGCCATGTTTTACCATAGGTGCCACTGGCAATACTCGAAGTATTTTTAAGTTTAAATAAATTATACTTGGCACATTGTATTATTTGATTGATAGTAAATGAGGGCGTTGGAGTAGGACGCACCGTTACAGTAGTTGTAACAGAATCTGCACATCCTTTATCAGAAATAGATTTCAATTCTATTGTAAAAGCACCATTACTAATATAAGTATGGTTTGTTGAATCAATTGCATTAGCAGAAGTCATATCGCCAAAATTCCAGTTATTGGTAATTGTCCCCGAAGCAATTGTAGATTTAGAGGCTAATCTAAAAGAATTATATTTAGAACATAGTTCAATATCATAATTTCTGATAATTACTTTTGGTATTGGATTCACCTCAACTAATTGATATGTGGTATCATAACATGCATCAATGCCATCATCAGAATAGGTAACTAATTGCACATTTCTGTTTCCAATTGTTGGATAAGTGTGGTGCACAGAATCTTTGCTGTCAAATGTAATTCCATTGCCTATATTCCAATTATTTATAAGAGGTAGGCCGTTAGTAATTGTAGAAGCAGATTCAAAAACAAAAGCATTATTTGTAATACATTGACTGGTGTCATTTGTTATAATTTGAGCAATTGGGTGTGCGTTTACAGCTACACTTAATGTGCCAGTATCTATACAGCCATTTGAATGGGTGTTGTATTGTTTTATTGCGAAAAATCCTGAAGTCAAGTATTTTTTGGTGAAAGAATTAACCCCATTAATATTGGCTCCACCATCGCCTGCATTCCAATTTTTAGCATTAATACTGCCAGTAAGAACAGTGGAGGTAGATGTTATTATAAAACTATTTCCTCTTAAACATTGTATAGTATCATTAAACATAATTGATACATTAGGGCTTTCCTTTATTAAAACTTTTTTTGAAATGGTATCTTCGCAACCTAAATTACTTACTACTTTAAGTTTGGGGTAATAAAAAGCATTATATGTTTTAAATTTATGGTTTGCAGTTAAAGTTGTTAAAGTGTCAGTACTACCGTCTTGCCATAGCCAAATATGCTTGCTAATACTGCCACTAAAATTAGAATTAGAAGTGGATGTGAAATTATATAAATTCCTTCTAAAACATTGGTTGTCATTTACAAAACTAAATGCAGCTTTTGGACCTGCTTTAATGTTTAATGTAGAATCGGACGTAAAGCAAGTATAGGCAGCATTTGTTGTGGTTACTCGCAATCTGTAATTGGAACTTGCTTTTAAGAAGCGAGGTATTCTCACTTTTATAGTTTTACCAATCGTATCAGTATAAGTTCTTAATGTAGTAGGTGAGCCAAATGCCCCTGCAGAATCAGATAACTGTATGCTAAAGATATTGCCTGTGTTGAAATAAATATTCTTTTTAGAAATGGTAACACTAATAGAATCTCCCGGGCAAATAGCAGTTTTAGGGCTGAATTTTACAGTAACTGTTTGCGCTAATTCAGCACCTACAGCAGTGCCGGGTTCTAAAGGTGCGTATTTTCTAGCTCTTAACCAATCAGCTGTTATGCTCCCAATTCCCGATACAGAAATACCCATGGCTACATGAACATTAGCTGATAATGCAGGAGTTGTAACTATATTCTGGTTTCCACCAGGATAAATGCCTTGAGCAGCATTGGTAGCGCTCCACTTTAAATTCCAAACACCATTGGCCCTTGCCACACCTGAGTTATTATTGGCTGAAACATAACTAGCAGCAGATGCACTCACACTATTAGTGTTGAAATTATTGGAAGCACCTCCAGCTCCAGTAAATAATGAAACGCCAGCAAAAGTTCCTGAGTTTAGTTGGGCTATGTTGGGAATACTGCCGCTATTGGCAATGATTTTGGATTCAAGCGTTATCGGAGATGAAAAAGTTGGAACAGATCGGATGACATTGTCATTAGAAGCTGAAGTTGCAATACTAATTCTACCGCCTGCAAAACTTAATGTACCTGCTGCAGCTCCCGTTTTATAATTATTCCATTTTGAAACATTTAAGGACCCACTTGCAAAATCATCGAAGAAAACAAAAGTACTATCGCCATTTTGAGCAGCATTGGCGCAAAAATTACCGTAATACATAAATATTTTTGAAGAACCACCGCCAGCCATAGATTTTAATTTTATCCAAATTACAGTAGTAGTAGTATTCAAATTGCTATCAATCCAATAATGTAAATTATTGCAAGTGCCATCTGTAAAGCGAATATCATCGCCATTAGCTTTCATTTTTCCAACTGAAATTAAAGCTTGGGTATTGACAATTACCTTTATTTGAAAATTTGTGTAAGGGCCTGCATTTGGATTTGTAACAGTTATATCTGTGCTATATTTCCAATTTGTTAGGCAGGTTGCGGCATCTACCTCAATCAAAAAAGCAATTGAAATGATACTAAATAGTAATTTTTTTATCATTGAGATAATAATGAAATTGTTGTTATTAAAATTAATTTACGAATTTACGGATAAAATTTAAAAATACAAAACTTACCAGAGGGTTGCATTATCAAAGTTGCCTGAACTCATAAGAAGTAAGACACGTGGTTGGGCTAAAACGTTGCTTTTAAAATCTGAAATTTTTTCTACAAGTTCAGATGTTTCTGAAATAACTTCAATATTGTCGCCAAATCCCGACTTAATATCTGCTTTGTTTATTACTGCCATTTTTTTTGCTCAAATACATGTGGATTGAAATAAACAATAGATTGATCCGCTTTTTCCATACAATTTAAAAATTGAGGTAAAAAATCTTTGCTTAAACTGCTAAAAGTATGAAGTTCAAAAATGGCTAATATTTTACAATCGGCATATTGCTGTTTAACGGCATCTGCCGTGGCTTTAAGTTTGCTTGGTGAGTGTGCAAAATCTCTAAAAATTATTAAATCTTTGGTGTCTAATACCTTTTCAAGTCTTTTGGCTGTTCCTGCAAATGATTGCATGGCGGAATAAAATTCATCGTTACTAATTCCTATGCATTCACACAATAATTTAGCACCTTCCATATTTTGTAAATTATGCTCACCAAAAATTTCTAATTCGTATTTTTTTTCATTTTCAATAACTACTTTATGGTTTATTATTTCAAATTTTGGCGTGGTATAAGCCTTATTTTCTATTGGGGTATTATTTGCAATTTTTTGAAGTTCAATATCTTCACTAAAGTAAATAAGCTTACCCTTAGGTAAAATACTGTTTGCAAATAATTCAAATTGATGCACATAACCTTTAAAAGTTGGAAACACATTAATGTGGTCCCAAGCAATGCCTGTTATTTGTGCAAAATGAGGGTGGTATTTTAAAAATTTAGGAATAGGGTCTAAAGTAGATGTGAGGTATTCATCTCCTTCTATCACCATTAATGGCGCATCACTGAATTTTACCATCGTATCAAATCCTTCTAATTGCGAACCTACTAAGTAATCAAAACTTTTATTCAAGGATTTTAGAACATGCATAATCATAGCTGTAGTAGTTGTTTTGCCATGACTGCCTCCTACTACTATTCTAATTTTATCTTTAGAATGTTCGTAAACATATTCAGGAAAGCTATAAATTTTTACGCCTATTTTTTGCGCTTTTTCTAATTCAGGATTATCCGCTCTGGCATGCATGCCCAAGATTATAAAGTCTAAATTTTGGTTTATTTTATCTGGAAACCATCCAAATTGCTCAGGTAATATGCCTTTGACTTTTAATCTGCTTAAAGCAGGTTCAAAAATTTCGTCATCACTGCCTGTAATTGTATGACCTAAATTATGTAAAGCTAAAGCAATATTATGCATCACCGCTCCGCCACAAGCTATTATATGAATATTCATTTGTAATTTTTTTCAAAAATAATGTTTTTAGTTAAAACAACAACTTATCGCCTATTCTATGGCAACTATCGAAAATGCAATTTTGTAGAAGTAAAACAACCTTTTTTTGTTGATGAAATATTAAAAATAATATGAACGAAAACTTATTAGAAGTAAAAAATGTGTCTAAGTTTTTTACAGACAAAACAGCTTTAAATAATATTAGTTTAGCTGTACCGAAAGGTTATATCTTTGGTTTGTTAGGTCCTAATGGGGCTGGTAAAACAACGCTTATTCGTATTATAAATCAAATAACCCAAGCAGATATTGGTAGTGTTGAAATAAATGGTGAATTATTAAATCAAAAACATATTCGCAATATTGGCTATTTACCTGAAGAGCGTGGTTTGTATAAAAAATTAAAAGTGATTAAACAATTGGAGTACTTTGCCAAATTAAGAGGTCTAGGCACTACTGATGCTATACTTAAGTCTACAGAATGGCTAAAAAGAATGGAATTGTATGATGTAAGAAATAAAAAGATTGAAGAACTGAGTAAGGGAATGCAACAAAAAGTGCAATTTATTGTTTCTGTTTTACATAGTCCAGAGTTGTTAATTCTTGATGAGCCATTTAGTGGATTCGATCCTGTAAATGCTGAATTATTAACCCATGAAATATTGAGATTAAGAGCTAATGGGACTACAATTTTATACAGCACGCATAGAATGGAAAGTGTTGAAAAACTTTGCGATTCAATGGCATTGATACACCAAGCAGAAAAAATATTGGATGGTAAAGTGTCTGAAATAAGACAACAATTTTCAATTGGTAACTATGAGTTAATTGTTAATGGAAATTATACTCCCACATTAGAACATATAACGATTTTAAATTCTGAAATAAAAGATTTAAATTATAGTAAACTTAGTTTATCATTAAAAAATATTTCAAATAATGATTTAATTCAAGATGTAATAAAACAGGCTGAGGTTATAGCTTTTAGTCAAAGTATACCTAGTATCAATGATATCTTTATTAAATTAGTAACTCAAAAATAAGATTAAATTATGCATAATATTTTACTCATATTAAAACAAGAATATCTTACAAGAGTAAGTAAAAAATCATTTATCATTATGACGCTCTTGGGACCATTGCTTATTGCTGCTTTTTATGGGGCAATAGCATTTATAGCTGTTTCGGAGTTAAGTAACAATGAAAAATTAAGTATAGCCATAAATGACAAGCATGATGTGCTTAATCATAAAATTGATACATCAAAAAGTATGAGTTTTGAGTTTGTAGACGATATAAAAGCGGCCAAGCAAAAGATAGAAACAGAAGATTTGAGTGCATTGTTGATTATTGAAAATGCTAAAGGTGATTCCATAAGTACAGTAAGTAAAAAAAGCTTATCGTTTAATGAAAAAAATCAATTAAGAGAAGTTTTATTCAATCAAATATTTAATTCAAGGCTAAAAAATAGTGGTATTTCTAAAGGAAGTATTGATAGTATGAAAGTTGATATTGTATTTAACTCAAGTTCTTTATCTGGTAAAAATAGTGCTACCGAAACGAAATCAATAGTGGGTTATATTGGTGCGTTTTTAATTTATTTATTTATTTTTATGTATGGTGTAATGATAATGCGAGGCGTAACCGAAGAAAAAAATAGCAGAATTATAGAGCTTATTATTTCGGCTGTAAAACCTTTTGAACTTATGATGGGTAAAATATTAGGAGTTGCCTTGGTTGGTTTAACACAATTTATTGCATGGATATTTCTCACAGGAATTTTATTAACCGTTATAGCTATTTTATTTGGGTTGCAGCATGCAGACGCATCTACTATTGCATCTGTTAAAGCTATACCACAATCGGGCGCGTTAGCTATTATGAGCAATTTTACAGCGCAATTGCAAAGTTTAGATTTTGTGAAAATTATTGCTGGATTTGTTATTTTCTTCTTTGGTGGTTTTTTATTGTATAGCGCATTGTTTGCAGCTATTGGTAGTGCGGTAGATAGTGATACTGAAACACAACAATTTATGTTTCCTGTAAGTATGCCTTTAATTTTCGGTTTGTTTATTGCTCAAATGGCGGTTATCAATAATCCCAATAGTACTTTGGCAATATGGGCAAGTATGATACCTTTTACATCGCCTGTTGTAATGATGGTGCGCATTCCATTTGATGTCTCTTGGACTCAAATACTGATGTCTGCAGTCATTTTGTTTTGTACTTTTATAATTATTGTATGGGTAGCTGCTAAAATATACAGAATAGGAATACTTAGTTATGGGCAAAAAGCAAGTTATAAGCAAATATGGAAATGGCTTAGAATGAAGGAGTAGAATGTTGCCTTTTTTTAGGCAAAATCTAATGATGATACCCTGTATTTTTAATAATAGTAAAAGCTCTAAAAAGTTGCTCGGCTAATATGACTCTAACCATTTGGTGGTTAAATGTAAGAGCAGATAAAGCAATACTTTCCCCTTTTAATTTAAGTTTTTTTTGTAAACCGTATGAACCGCCTATTACAAAAGTAAGTTTAGAACTTTCGTTCGATTTTTTATCTAAATACTCTGCAAAATTTTCAGAATTGAAAGTTTTACCAATTTCATCTAAAAAAATTAAAGCACTTTTAGTTTGAGTATTATTTAAAATAAGTTCCGCCTCAGCATCTTTCAATTTATCTCTTGGTAGTTTGTTGCTATTTTTAACATCAGCAAGTTCAATTAATTCAAATTTACAATGTTTGGATAGGAGTGTTGTGTATTTTTCTAGTCCAATCTTTACATATTGCTCATTGGTTTTACCAATACAAATAATTGAAATATTTAACATATCTGATAATTTTATGATTACAAAAAAAAACGCCTAGCAATAGGCGTTTTTAAAATATTTTTTTAAACTTTAGTTTCCAAGTATAGATAAAAGCTCATCTAATTTTGGCGTTAAAATTATTTCGGTTCTTCTGTTTTTAGCTCTTGCCTCCTGGGTATTGGCAATATCTACAGGAAAAAATTCTCCTCTGCCGGCACTTGTAATGCGGGTGGCTAGTACAGCGCCTTTTGTGGTTAATATACGTGTAATAGAAGTGGCTCTTAAAACACTTAAATCTAAATTGTCTTTAATAATTGGACTGCCTTTCATGGGTACATTATCTGTATGCCCTTCTACCAATATACTTACATCATTGTTTTGATTTAATGCTTTTGCCAATTCAAGTAAAGCACTTTCGCCTTTGGTGTCTACATTGGTACTGCCCGATTTAAATAATAATTTTTCATCCATACTTACATATACTTTGCCATTGCGTGTTTCTACTGTTAAACCCTGATTAGCAAATCCCAATAAAGCTTTAGATATTTTATCTTTCAAAGCTCTTACTGCACTATCTTTGGCTCTTAGAATAGTTTCTAATTCGGCTACTCTAGCTTCACGTTTTTTAAGATTAGTTTCTGCTAAGGCTAAGTTTGAAGCTAAATCGCGGTTATTGTTTTGCGACATCATTAGTTTTGCTTCTTTTCGTTTAACTCAAGCTCTTTAGCTTTTAAATCTTCATTTTTTTTATTTAAATCGGTACTTAATTTCTCGTTTTCATAACGATTGTTATTAATTATTTTTTGAGATATTTCTTCGCTTTGTTTATATAATTTTTGAGTTCTTTCAAGCGATGTGTAGCACTCTAATGAGTCGTCTTGCATTTTTTTTACAGCTAATTTTAGTTTGCTGTTTTGATTGGTTAAGGCATTTAGGCCAACAGTGGAAAACAGTAAACTATCGTTACAGTTTTTCTTATTTTTTTGGCAATCGTCATATTTTACTTGCAACTCGTCTAGCTTTCTTTGAGGCACACATGCATTTAAAAAAATAGAGACTGTTAGTATTGAGATTGAAATTTTTTTCATACTTACAAAAGTATACACAAATATTTTTAGCTATACTATGATATTGTGAACAAAAAAAATGAAGTGTATAATTATATAGAAATAATATATCTACCGCCATTCTTTCTTTGTTTTTTTAAAACAAATTTATGGTTTTACATAGAAATAATAGATTGAGTTATTTCTATACCAATTTTGAATAAAATTGGCAGAAACTGGTCTAACCAGTGTGTCAAAGTTTACAGTTAATTGTCTATTTAAATACGAGTTGTTCACTACAGAATAAATGTCTTGGACATACTCTTTGCAATTTGTACTCGTTACTTTTACACTATTACCCCCATGCGCATTATTTTTATAAATATTATAAATTGAAATAGAGTAAATAGAACTTTTTAATGGAATTAATAAAAATTTGAATTTAATTGAATCATTAGATTTGTCATAATTGATGCCAAAGCCCGATGAAGATTGATAATGAGAGCCAATAATATCTATAATTTTAAAATCTGTTGGAGATGGGAGTTGCTCTTCCAATAATTTAGAAGTATCACTCAATTTTATAATTGAAACGAATAAGTCAAAATTAAATTTTGAATAATTAGTATTACTCCCATTTTGAGCATCTTTTAAAGTTGAATAATTATAACTTTCAAAAACTAGAGTATCCAAAATATTAATTGTATCATTATTAGGTGAAATATTAATAGGGAAAGTGGGGAAATAAGTAATACTGCAATTTTTATCTTTGCAAGCAGAAATTGATAATATAATAAATAAAAAAAACAATTGAGGTGTTACCCTCAATTGTTTTGAAATTTTAAAAGCCATAATCTTGAAATAATATATCTACAGCCATTTTTTCTTTGTTTTTTAAATACAAAATCTATGGTTTTACATAGAAATAATAAAATGCATTTTTAGTACTCCATTTCTGATTTTCATCTAAATAACTAAAATTAAATAAATCTATTAAATAATGATTAGTATTGCCAAAATTAACTAAAGTATTTACATTCTCTAGATATTCTTTGCATTTTGTATCAGTTAATTTTATATTGTTGTTCCCATGAGCATTATGTTTAACATTATTGCTGCAGTTTAATCCAAATAAACCAATGTTTTGAGGAATAATTAAGAATTTAAATAAAATACTGTCATTTCTTGATTCGTATTTTATAAAAAAACCACTTTCGCCTGCTACCTCATGTGTGCCAATAATATCTGTTATTTTAAAAGAATTTGTAACATTAGGATGAATAGCAAATTTTGAAGTATCATTTAAATGGTATATATTTGTTAAAAAATTAAATTTATAATTTTTGTAGTTTGTTAAACTTCCATTTCTTTTATCCAACATAAAATTACTACTTTTACTTTCAAATATTAATGTATCACCAATTTTAATGGTGTCTTTCTCAGTTGACGCTTTAAAGTGAATGATTGGATTGTAAATAATGTCGCAATTTTTATCTTTGCAGGAAATAAAAAACAAACAAATGAGGATAAAACTCAATTCTTTTGTTAAGTATTTAAAATCCATAATCACTAAACAGAAAATTAACGGCTAAAATTTCCTTGTTTAAATTTTGTGCTAAAACTACTTGATGAAAATCTTGAACTGACGTTACATTAGGCTGTAAAGCATTAAAAATTTCGTTCATGGTATAAGTTTGCACTTCATCTCTGATAAGAGTGAAAAATGGTTCTCCATTCTCTGTCATATCAAACATTGTACCTCCGGCATCAAAAGGAAAATTTCCTGAAACTGGCTTGGCTGCAAAATTTTCTATTCTTACTTGCCATGTATTTGTTCGATTATTCATGTCTGAATGTTGCAGACCGTATCTTGCATGTGCAAATTCATACCCTACATAATCTGCCCATCCTTCACTTACCTCTATTCGCTCAGAACCTGTTGTACTAGCATTGCCATAACCTCCATTTAATATTACATAACTAACATAGTTAAACCAAAAAGTATTACCAACTTTGGAATAATGAGAGGAATGTGCAAATTCATGATATAATACATTTGCAATAACATCACTTTGTCTATTAGCTAAAACACTTGTGTGTGCTGTGTGCTGTGTGCTGTGTTGATTTTTCATGTATTTATATATAATATCAAAAATAATACTATTTTCTAACAAATCAAAATTTTAATTTATTATCTTTTTGTAAAATTATTAAACAAAAATTACTTATTTCTACCTATATAAAACACTCTAGAAATATTAAATCCAAAATGTATTTGATTTTTTGTCCAACTATTAGCTGTTTCAGTAATAAATCCTTTTTCATTCATACCAGTGCTATTGGTAAAATGCAATTGAAATACGTGGCCGCCTGTTTCAATATCGCAACCTATAGATAATGAATTATTGTAATTGAATGAAGATATTTGATTTGGCAATACATAAAAATACTCGCCTGTTATTGCTATTTTTCTAGATACTTTCACTCTACCACAAATACCCATACTCAATACAGTGTTTTTGTATTTAGATGAATCTATAAAATTGCGGTGTACTATGGTAGGCATTAATTGTAATGATAGTTTCTCATTAAATTTTTTGGCTATTAAAATTTGGTGGGTATAATATAACCTGTGTGTAAAGTAATAAGGCGTATAACTTGTAGTTGTATTTTTAGCTGTTTGAATAGCCATATTAGCAATATATACAATACTTAGTGGCCGGTTTTTATCATTGCTTGCTTGGCGCATTATTTTCCATTTAACGGTGCCATCATATATTTTATTCACAGAAGATCTACCAATTTCAATATTTAATAAATCAGATAAGCCAAAAGTAAAACTCATTCTTTGATAAGCTTGGTCTAAGCCATATAAATTGTATGCACCTTGATCTAAAGTGCCAAAACGGTGGCATATACGATAATCCATATTGGCTTTGGCTAACATTTCTATACTTTGAGAATTGATAACTCGAGTACCTTTAAAAGTATTGGTTTCAAAATCTATTTCATCATCTAATGCTAAGTCTACTAAGCTCGATGTATCTGCAACTAAACCAGGTATATCAGATACCGCATTCATTTTTTTTGTAGTATCAATTTGAGCGTTTAAACTTAGTGCTATCGATAGATTTAGAATTAAAAATATTTGTTTAGTCATATTTTACTTTTTAGTATAATCCATAATAATATCTACACCAATACTTTCAGCAATTTTTGCTTCTGCTATTGCTGGTATTACTATGTTGTAGTCTTTTAGTTTAATATCCAAATGGGCAGTTGCGGTAACTTTGCCTCCTTTTACAACAAATGTAACAGTAGAAACAACATCTTTAGTTATATTTTTAATAGTTAATTTACCTGTTACATCAGCAGTGTATGTGCCATCTTTTGTAAAATCTACTTTTTTAACATCAATTAATTTGCCTTTAAAACTGGCTTTAGGATATTTAGTACTTTCAGCATAAGTTTCATTGAAATGGTCTTCCATTAGTTGGTTAGGAAAATCGAAACCTTTCATTAATAATAAAAATTGCAAATCGCCTGTTACAGAATTTAACTCACTTACTACTTTTCTGTTTTCCGCTTTTATATCTTCTAATTTAGTTTTAGATAAAAACTTAATTACACCTGTTTTAGTATGATATTTTTGAGCACTTAAGTTTAATACTAATGCTAAAATGGCGATGGATAAAATTATTTTTTTCATATTTATATATTTATTTGTTTTCAATTAGTCTGCATTTGTTTAATTCTACATCAATAAGTTTGCCAATACAATAACCTTTAATGTTTACAATGTCTTTTTCTTTTAATTTTTGTAATAGATGGTTTTGTATGGTATCCATCTCGCAGCTGACATTGCCTGCACTATCGTTACTATTTATAAATATAGAATAGCGGTTCTCATTTTTTTCAATAAGTGCTATTTCACCTCTCATATCTATTACTTTATTTAAGTATAAATTATTGGCACTGTCCTCGTATTCATTAAAAAGTTTAAATAAACTATTGGCAGAAATTACAACTGAATCTTTTGCTTTTGTTGGGTCATTTTCTTTTCCCGAAATTTTATAATACACATAGCCTCCAATAGCGCCTGCAATGGCTAGAATAAATAATATTTTAATAATTTTCATATTTTAAAGTTTAATTGTTTAAAGCACCTCTATTTATCCAAGCTTGGATTTTATTTATATCACAATCACTCAGTTTACTGCCTCCTTTAGGCATTTGACTTGCACCACTTTTATGGTTGATAGAAGCTATTAATTTGCCATTGTTTACGCTTACTAATGTTTCTGAATGAGATTGGTAAGCGAAGCTCCCGGCCATTGCCGAAGTAGTATGACATCCACTTGTAGCACAATTTGCCATTAATATTGGCGATACATTGGCGCTATATTTTGAGTTTGCGGTATCGCATGTGCCTTCGCTAGGGTATAGTATATCTGCTTTATCTTTACAACAGCTCGATAAACACATTGTAATTATCAGTACACTAGCTATTTTGGCAAATAATATGAAGGAAGTTTTCATTGTTTTAATATATACGGTTTTATTTTAAATTTAGATTTGTAGATTATTGTTATTTTATGCAAATATAAAGGTATTTATAAAAAAACATAGCTAGTGTTATTAAACACTAGCTATGTTAAATAATTTGCAAATTTTTTAAGCTGCACCCTGCTTTTATTGAGGCTGCAATGGATACTTAAAATCTTATCTATAGTTATAAAAGTTCATGTCATAAAAAAATCCCTGCACCAAAGGTGCAGGGATTTTAAGATAATTTAAATTAGTATCAACTATTGTACAATCGTCAATTCATTGATAATATTGTTAGCACCACCTATTTTTTCAATAGTCCATAGTACAAAACGGATATCACAATTAATAGTACGTTGTAGCTTGTTGTCAAAAATAACATCGCCTGCCATAGCCTCTATATTGCCATCAAAAGCTAAGCCTATCAATTCGCCTTTGCCATTTAATACAGGCGAGCCAGAATTTCCACCAGTAATATCATTATCAGTCAAAAAGTTTACAGGCATATAACCCGCTTTATCAGCATAGCGGCCATAGTCTTTTTTAGCATACAAATCTCTTACAGATTGCGACAAGAAAAACTCAGGGTCGTTTTCTTTGTGTTTTTTTACCATACCATCTAAAGTGGTATAGTTGTTTACTTTGGCATCGTTTCTTTTATCTGCTGGTAAGGCACGTACTTTACCGTAGGTTAAACGCAAGGTAGAGTTAGCATCTGGGTAAAATTTACCTTTAGGATTCGATTTTTGTAAACCTTCTACAAATAAGCGGTAAGCTTTTAGGTAATCGTTTTCAGCAGTTTTTAGCTCCTCGCTTTTAAAACGAGAGTGCTCAGCCATTTTTGAGGCTAAATTGTAAAGTGGGTCGCCAGTTGCCATACTTGCATTTGGTAGTTCTAAAAATGCCATCAATCTTTCTTTAGAGGTAAACATACTTAAGGTAAGCGCATTGTTCACATAATTGGTAAAATTATTATTATTGGCCTTGGCTAGGTCGGCTACAATAGGGGCTAAACCATGACCAGTAGCTTTGCTGCTGTATAGGTTCAATTGGGCAATTAATATATCTCTTTCAGCAGGAGCATAGGCCGTTTCAAAATAGCTATTAATAGCATTTTTTAATACTAGTAAAAGTTCTTTTCTTTTAGTAGTATCTGCATTGGCATAAGTTTCTAATTGTTTGCCCACCATAGCAAAGGTTAATAAATTACTAGAACGGAATAATAGGCTTAAATAATTATCATGTCTTGCTTTTTCATTCGTCATGCCGTAGTATTTATTGATATTGCTGATAACATTACCATATTTACCTACGTTTTCTTTTTTATTGGCCCAAGCATTAAATTTTACCTCTTGTGCTGTTTTCAATTTTACAGTTTCATGTTTGGTAAGGGCATCTATCATACCTTGTCTGTTTTTCCAATAGTTGGCTATACGGGCATATTGAGAGGCATACTTCAAATTTACATTAGCATCTTTATCCATGTATTTTTTCATGTTATCCATGCCAGTTTTAGAAGCCTCTACCCAAGCAGGGTAAGCAAATTTTACGTTTTGCTCAATACCTTGTGCAGGCATCCAACGGTTGGTTCTACCTGGGTAGCCAAGTATCATAGCAAAATCATTTTCTTTTACACCTTGTAAGTTTATCGTTAAAAATTTCTTTGGTTTCAAAGGCACATTGTCTTTGCTGTATTCAGCAGGATTACCGTCTTTATCGGCATATACTCTAAACAAAGAAAAATCGCCCGTATGACGAGGCCATTCCCAATTGTCTACATCGCCACCAAATTTGCCTACGCTTTCTGTTGGTGTACCTACAAAACGCACATCTTTATAATCTTGGTACACAAAATAATAGTATTCATTTCCTTGAAAAAATCCTCTTACAGAAACGGTATATTTTCCGCCACCATCATTCTCTTTTTGAATTTTAGCTACTTCTTGATTTAAAACAATATCTCTTCTTGCTTCAGTCATTGTATCGTTTAATACACCTAACATGCGGCTTGTTACATTATCCATTCTTACAAAAAAGCGAACAAATAAACTTCTAGGCTTTAATTCCTGAGATTTATCTGTAGCCCAATAGCCATCTTTAAGATAATTTTTTTCTGGAGTAGAAAGTTCAGCTATGGCATCGTATCCACAGTGGTGGTTGGTTAGCACCAAGCCATCTTTAGAAATAATTTCGCCTGTGCAGCCGCCATTAAATTGAACAATTGCGTCTTTTAAGCTTGAGTTGTTAATACTGTAAATTTCTTCGGCAGTTAATTTTAAACCCGCTTTCGACATGTCTCTCATATTGTTTTTTTCTAAAAACATTAAGAACCACATGCCTTCGTCTGCTTTTGCTACATTGTTAAATAATATAACAGCAGAAAATAATAATATGTATATTTTTTTATTCATTTTTAAATTTGTTTTCATGAAACTTCGTGTTCATAAATTTTTACGTGGTGCGAATTAAACCAATTACTTTGTGGTAGCCAAATAAAAATCGGTAAATGTTACTTTTTTTTACGATAAAGGTGTTTTATGCACGCAAAGAATATTAAATAATGTGTGTTAGGAATATGGAGGAAGTTTTATTCACGCAAAAGACGCAAAGAGGGATTGGGGGAAATGCCACTTAAAACAAAAAAGGCCCGTTATATAACGAACCAAATTAGTTTAAAAAAATGCAAGCCCACATCGCACCGCTACAACCTGCTGCCCTTGCTGCGTTCCTACCCTGGGGGAGTTCACAGGGAGCTGGTCGTGCAGACTTGCGGTGCAAATGTAAACTAAATTTTATTTGTATGAAAGGATAATGTTAATTTTTAGCAAATTTCTGACTAATCACACTGTTATTGCTGCCTTGTATCAATAATATATAAACACCGGTGCGTAAAACAGTCATATCAAATTGTATTTGCACTCTGTTAAAATTATTCACTATTCTTTGTGTCCATACTTTGCCATATATATCTACAATTTTAATGTCAGCGTTGGCCATTACATTTTCTGGAAAGCCAATATTTACATTAAGCATTGCATTTAGTAAAACAGGATTAGGATAAAAATCTACACTCATACCACTGCATACACCACTTACCCAATTTGTAACCCCATTTACAAAAAAAGCATTGCATTCGTTTCGGTAGGTAATGCCATTGCAACCACATACGGGATTGTAAAATTCCTCATTACATTGATAAGTAGGGGTAATTCTCGATTCTTCAATACATTGTATTTGTCCCCAACTATTTTTGCAATAACTTAATAATGCTATAACTATTATAATGTATTTCAATTGAAGTTTAAATACTTTTAAATCCTAAATAAGGATGCAAACATTCTGGTAATTTTATTCCCTCTGTTGTTTGATAATTTTCTAATAAACAAGCTACTATTCTTGGTAATGCCAATGCACTGCCATTTAAGGTATGCACCAATTCATTTTTGCCCTCTTTGGTTTTGTAGCGGCATTTTAATCTATTGGCTTGAAAGGTTTCAAAATTAGAGGTTGAGCTAACTTCTAGCCAACGCTGTTGTGCTCCACTCCAAGCTTCAAAATCATAGGTTAAAGCACTTGCAAAACCCATATCGCCACCACATAATCTTAGTATTCTATATTTTAAACCTAGTTTTTCCATTAAGCCTTTTACGTGGTTTACCATTTCTTCAAGTATGGCGTAACTTTGCTCGGGTTTGGCTATTTGTACTATCTCTACTTTGTCAAATTGGTGTAAACGATTTAAACCTCTAACATGCACGCCATAACTACCTGCTTCTCTTCTAAAACAAGGTGTGTAGCCCACATTTTTAATAGGCAATTCTTCTTCTTTTAAAATAACATCTCTGTAAATATTGGTTATTGGCACCTCTGCAGTTGGGATAAGGTACAAATTATCTGTTTTATCATGGTACATTTGACCTTCTTTATCTGGCAGTTGTCCTGTTCCAAATCCACTGGCTTCGTTTACTAAAATAGGTGGTTGTATTTCGTAATAACCTGCTTTTATGGCTTCATCTAAAAAGAAATTGATTAAGGCTCTTTGTAACCTTGCGCCTTTGCCTTTATATACAGGAAAACCAGCGCCTGTTATTTTATTTCCCAATTCAAAATCTATGATATCATACTTTTCGGTAAGTTCCCAATGTGGTTTTGGATTTTCGGGTAAAATAGGTTCTGTTCCCCATTCAAAAACTGTTTCGTTTTCTTCTGGCGTTATTCCTGTTTTTACTGCATGACTAGGTGCATTGGGTATTTCGTAAAGTTTTTGAGTTAATTGCCCTTCAAGTTCTGCTAGTTTAGCTTCTAAGCTTTTGGTTTCTTCTTTCAGTTCAGTACTTTCATTGCGCTTGGTTTCTGCTAGTTCCTTATCTCCAGATTTAAATAAATCGCCTATCTCTTTGGCTAAGGTATTGGCTTTAGCTAAATTATTTTCTAATTGAGTTTGGATACTTCTTTTAGCTTCATCAATAGAAATAACTTCATTGATAATATCACTTCTATCCTTGCCACGTTTGGCTAATCGGGTTATAATTTCTTCTTTTTGGGTACGAATGGCATTAAGCGTAAGCATATAATTTATGTGTTAATAAAACAATGCCGCAAAATAAGGCACTATTATTGTAATTTGCATACAAGTTTATGCGCAATCTGATAACATTTTTTTGTTTTTGTATCTTGTAGTATTCAAAAATGCAGATACAGCAATGGTTTTAAAGTAGATTTAGGACTTTTTGCAAAACAAGACGAAGTTAAAGAATTTCACGCCACAAAAGCTACAAAACAGCAGACTTCAATTATACAGTATTTCAAAGCATAGATACTAATTTAAAAGCCAATCAGAGCCTGAAAATTCTGTGCCAAGTACACATTAAAAAAGAGAATTTTACTTGCCTAAATACCAAGAGAATAAAGATAATATATTTCAAAAGGAAACACCCTTAACTCATAAAAATACCAATGATAAAGTAAAAACGATTCGTACCGTACTGGCTATATTGGGTATTAATACCGTAGTATTGGCCTAAGTTTTTGTTGTATTAGCTATTTTAGAGTTAAGCTATACTTGGTTATTGGCTGCTACTATTAGTGCATCGTTAAGTTTTGTAATGCTATATATTGGCAAGCGCAAATTAGATTTAGGTATTGTAGAAATTAAAAAGAAATGGCTAAAACTATTGCGTGATATTGCTTTTGTTTTAATGAGTGTTACTTTGGTTGTATGGTCGGTGCTGAAAGCTTTTTATGGGTAATTTTTCTCAGATTTGTAAAAAGGAAATAAGCTTTAAATATTAATTATTCTTACCTCTCTTGCTATTTTTTCAGGCGCTACAGTAAAAAAAGCAGTTACGGTTGCATCTTTTAAGGTTTCTTCTTCTACTTTGGCAAGATTTATTAAGGTCCAACCTCGTTTGCCCCATTTATTAGGTACAGGGTAAATAATAGTTTTATCAAAAGCACAAAAGGCATATTGGTCGGCTTCATTTAGCTTTATACAAATTCTATTTTCTTTTTTATGCGGTAGAAATCTTTGTCGAAGTGAGGCATTTGTTCTACATGGTGCAGTTGGGCAATAATATCTAAAAGTGTTTTTGTAGAGGTCATAGTGCTGCAAGTATATTTAAAAATAGGCACATTTTAAGCTCTTTTTTGCAATCTCAAAATGTTGATGTACTTTCGCAGCACAATTTAATAATTTAATAAAACACATGAAATTTGATGTAATAGTAATAGGTAGCGGTCCTGGAGGATATGTTGCTGCCATTCGCGCTTCGCAATTAGGTAAAAATGTAGCCATCGTAGAAAAAGCAGAATTGGGCGGTATTTGCTTAAATTGGGGATGTATTCCAACAAAGGCTTTATTAAAATCGGCTCAAGTATTTGAATATATTAAACACAGTGCAGATTATGGTATTACGATAGCCGATGCCAAACACGATTTTGAAGCTGTAATAAAACGTAGCCGTGGAGTAGCCGGCAATATGAGCAAAGGGATTGAGTTTTTAATGAACAAAAATAAAATTACAGTTGTGCGTGGATATGCTCAATTGGCTGGAGCTAAAAAAGTAGAAGTAGAAAATGAGGGTAAAAAAGAAATTCACGAAGCCGATCATATAATTTTAGCAACAGGTGCGCGTAGTAGAGAATTACCGGGTGTAAAATTAGATGGTAAAAAAATAATTGGTTACCGTGAGGCTATGGTTTTGCCACAACAACCAAAAAGTATGGTGATAATAGGCAGCGGTGCTATAGGGATGGAGTTTGCTTATTTCTATAATACAATGGGGACTAAAGTAACAGTAGTAGAATTTATGGACCGTATTTTACCATTAGAAGATGAGGAAGTTTCTAAATTAATGGAAAAAATATACAAGAAAAATGGTGTTGAAATAAAGACCCAAAGCGCTGTTGAGAATGTTGATACAACTGGCAGTGGATGTAAAGTAAATGTTAAAACTAAAACTGGTAATGTGGTTTTAGAATGTGATATTGTATTAAGTGCTGCAGGTATTGTTAACAATTTAGAAAATTTAGGGCTAGAAAAAATGGCAGTTAAAACTGAAAAAGGTAAAATATTAGTAGACGATTATTACAAAACCAATGTAGAAGGCGTTTATGCCATTGGTGATATAGTACATGGACCAGCTTTGGCACACGTTGCCAGCGCAGAGGCTATTACTTGTGTAGAAGCTATTGCAGGTTTACATCCACACCCTATTAATTATAATAACATACCAGGTTGTACTTACACTCACCCAGAGGTGGCAAGTGTAGGATATACAGAGGCTCAAGCCAAAGAAAAAGGTTATGAAATTAAAGTTGGGAAGTTTCCATTTAGTGCTAGTGGTAAAGCCAGTGCAAGTGGGCATAAAGATGGTTTTGTAAAAGTAATATTTGATGCCAAATATGGAGAATGGTTAGGTTGCCATATGGTAGGCGAGGGTGTTACAGATATGATAGCAGAAGCAGTAGTAGCTCGTAATTTAGAAACTACTTGGCACGAAATTGTAAAATCTATTCATCCGCACCCAACTATGAGTGAGGCTATAATGGAAGCTGTAGCCCAAGCTTATAATGAGTGTATTCATTTATAAGAAATAAATTTAAAATATATTGGAAAGCCTCAAATTAAAACTTTGAGGCTTTTTTATTTAGGAGTAGTAATTGAGCCACAATGTCTGCAATTGAGATTTTCCTTGAAATTGCATTTGTATAGCCAATATTCATCATGAGTATTAAGGATATTCTTTCCTACAGAATAATTGTGCTTGCTAGTTTGTCTGTAATAACTTGCCTCAAATTGAATATAGGAAATTAATATATGAGCATAAAATATTTTATGTTGAAATTTTATGTTGTACTTGAAAACTGGTGGTTATGCCTTGTTGGTTTAGCATTATAGTGGCTGATTTTGGTAATTTAATTGAGGCTGTTAATTTGTCAGAATGTATTTTTAAAACCATGGTGTCATTCAACTTGATAAATATAGAAAACTGTTTCACATTATTGTCAAATAAATCCTTACAGTGAATAGTTATGCTATCTGTCAGGGAAGAGTCTTTATCCATTGTTTGCCAAATAGGAAAGCTATCATTATCTGAAATTTGAATAGATTTTTTTGTTTTTGTATTTCCATTTTCCGCTTAAAATAGTGCAATTTGCTTTATAGCTTTTAATATTAAAAGTATCATTTTTACCTCCATACATAATTAAGCCAAGTTCACCAAAGTAATTGCCATTATTGTAAAAAACATTTCTACTGGTATATGATGATACTCCACTTTCGCAACACTTACCCCAAATGCTGCCTTGCGCTTTTGTTTGTGTAAAGTGCATCAAGCAAATAATTAATAAAATGAGATGTTTATAAAACATATTTTTATATCCTCACTTTTTTTTCTTCCAATAGTTCATGCCATAATATACCGGAATACCCAAACCAACGCATAATAATGCAAATTGAGTATTTCTGGCATCATAGATTATTAAAATAACACAAATAAGCACGGAAACTATGATGTACAAAGCGGGTAAAATTGGGTAGCCTATTACCTTGTAAGGTCGCTCTGTTAATGGCTCTTTCACTCTTAATACAAATAAGCCTGCTACAGTTACTATATAAAACAATACAGAGGCAAAGGTAGCATAGTCTACTAGGTCTTTATAAGTGCCACTTAAACAAAGAATACCTGCCCAGGTGCATTGCATCCAAAGAGCATTACTTGGCACCGAGTTATTGTTTAGTTGTTTGGCTTTTTTAATAAATAAGCCTTCGCAAGCCATGGCATAAAACACCCTGGCACCTGCTAATATTAAACCATTGTTGCAGCCAAAGGTAGACACCATAATTAAAGCCGCCATTATATACAGCGCTGTATTTCCAAATATCATACTGGCTGCTGCTGCACCTACACGTTCGTTAGCAGCAAATTGAATACCTTGTGTAATAGCTGTAGCGCCATCGGGAGAGCCATGTAAAGGCAATAAGGAAAGGTAGGCAATATTGGCTAAAATGTACAAACAAGTGACTATTAATGTGCCTAAAAGTAAGCTGCGAGGAATATTGCGTTTAGGGTCTTTTATTTCACCGGCTATAAAGGTTACATTGTTCCATGCATCGGAGCTAAACAAGGAACTAATTATAGTAGCACCCATAGCCCCGAGTAATGCAAAACCTGCCAATGGTTTTATAATACCTGTTTTATCAATACTACTTGCTTGCCAAGGATTTTCAAAATTATTAGCCAATACATCTGTTTGAAACCCCATACCAATTCCAAGAATAATGAGCGCAAATAAGGCAATTAGTTTGGCCCAAGTAAAAATATCTTGAATTCGTTTTCCAGAGTTGATACCTCTAGTATTGATAAGGGTGAGTAATATTATACTGCCAATAGCATAACATTGACCATAGGTTATTTTAAAGTTTTGAAATTCTAAAAGACTATTATTTAAACTAGGGAAAAATATAGACGAATAATTAGCAAATGCCATAGCTACAGCAGCTATTACGCCTGTTTGAATCACTGTAAAAACGGTCCATCCATAAACAAAAGCAGTGGCTTTGCCAAAGGATTTTTCTATATAAATAAATTGCCCACCTGCTTTAGGCATCATGCCAGCTAATTCTCCATAACAAAGAGCAGCCATTACGGTAATAATTCCTGTTACTATCCAAAGTAATAATAAATATCCTGCACTACCAACTGAGCGCGCCATATCTGAACTTAATATAAAAATACCAGAGCCTATCATACTGCCCGCAACTATCATAGTGGCATTTTTAAGACCAAGGGTTTGTTTTAATGTGTTGTTTTCGCTCATTAATAATTATTTATGAGGCGAATATAAGGAAATAAATTTTAAGAGGAATATACGTAGGTTAAGCAATAATTATTTGAAACAGAAAGTGCAAAAAGGAAACAGTTTTAGCAGCAATAGTTAAAAATAAATTAAAAATATTTTTAATAAAAAATACTAGCTATTAGCAATTTCGCCAATATCTTTAATCAGTTTCATGGCTATTGTTCTGGCTGTATTTTCAGATTTGCTTTCGGCATAAATTCTGATAATTGGTTCGGTGTTAGATTTGCGCAAATGTACCCACTCGTCCTCAAAATCTATTTTTACGCCATCAATATCATTTATCTGAAATTTTTTATATTTTTCTTTTATAATTTCTAATACTTTATCTGCATTAATTTCAGGTGTTAAATCTACTTTATTTTTAGAAATAATATAATTTGGAAAAGTGGCTCTAAGTGCCGCTACACTTTTATTGCTTTTGGCTAAAGAAGTTAAAAACAAAGCTATGCCTACCATGGCATCTCTACCATAATGTAATTCAGGATATATAATACCACCGTTGCCTTCTCCACCTATTACGGCTTTGGTTTCTTTCATGGCAGTTACCACATTTACCTCGCCTACCGCACTGGCCGTATATTTTCCACCAGCTTTTTCGGTAATATCGCGCAATGCACGGGTAGAAGAAAGGTTTGAAACGGTATTGCCTTTTTTACTATTTTTTAAAACATAGTCAGCTACAGCTACAAGTGTGTATTCTTCACCAAACATTTCACCATCTTCGCATACCAAAGCAAGTCTGTCCACATCTGGGTCAACACTAATGCCTAAATGCGCTTTTTCTGTTTTTACTAAGCTCGATAATTGCGTTAAATGCTGAGGTAATGGTTCTGGATTATGCGCAAAATTTCCTGATGGTTCGCAATTTAATTCTACAATATCTTGCACTCCTAATGCCCTTAAAAGTAAAGGCAAAACAATCCCACCCGTTGAGTTTACAGCATCAATTACAATTTTATAATTTTTAGCTTTTATAGTTTCTACATCCACTAAAGGCAATTTTAAAATAGCATCAATATGCTTTTGAATAAAACTGTCATCTAAAGTTAAAGTGCCTAAATTGCCAACCTCACAAAATTCAAACTCATTTTTTTCTGCTAATTCTAACACTCTGTCAGCTTCAATAGCAGATATAAATTCACCTTTATGATTAAGCATTTTTAAAGCATTCCATTGCTTAGGATTATGGCTAGCAGTTAATATTATACCGCCTGCTGCTTTCTCCATAATTACTGCCATTTCTACTGTTGGAGTAGTAGATAAGCCAAGGTCTAAAACATTTAAGCCTAAAGCATTTAAAGTGGCACAAACTATATCAGAAACCATTTTGCCAGAAAGACGAGCATCTCTTCCTATCACAATTGTTTTACCATGATTGTTGTTAATTACCCATTGTCCGTATGCTGATGCAAATTTAACAATATCTACAGGTGTTAAGTTATCACCGGGAAAACCACCAATTGTGCCTCTGAAACCTGATATTGATTTTATTAATGTCATTTTATAAAGAAAGGTTGCAAAAATACGAAATTATAATAGAAATAATTTAAAGACACATTTTTTATACTTTATTTTCTGTTGAAAAGTATATTTAAATGGTCTATAAATCAATAGGTACTAATTAGTTATAGGATGAGTAAAAAATCTTTTTTTAGCTAACAAAATTTAATCTTTTTCTGTTATTATTGCCTAAGGAATGCGCGAAAGTAAATTTGTTGAACAAAATGAAGCAAAGTGGAGTGAGTTTGAAAAAGAGCTTTCCAAGTCGCAAAAAGACCCTGAACAATTAAGAAACCAATTAATTCAGGTAACAGATGACTTATCTTACGCTAAAACTTTCTATAAAAATCGCTCTGTTAGAGTTTATTTGAATGGATTAGCGCAAAAAATTTTCATAAATATTTATAAAAACAAAAGAAATTTCGGAAAGTCTTTTATTCAGTTTTTTAAAGAAGAGGTTCCCCTAATTTCGTGGAATAGTAGAAAAGTTATTTTATTGGTGTTTTTACTTTTAGTATTTTGTGTTATTATTGGTGCTTTTTCATCTGCTAAAGATGAGCAATTTGCGCGCAGTATTTTATCTGATGCATACGTAGATCAAACA
This sequence comes from Bacteroidota bacterium, assembly GCA_013205405.1. GTDB lineage: Bacteria > Bacteroidota > Bacteroidia > NS11-12g > UBA955 > JABMMZ01. The sequence goes on from JABMMZ010000032.1 coordinate 25,175, forward strand.
ATTGAAAACATTAAAAAAGGAGACCCCATGGGAGTTTACAAACAAAGCGAGCCTTTTGCTATGTTTTTGTACATTGCAAAAAATAATTTAATGGTTTCTTTTTTCGTTTTTATATTCGGCATATTTGCAGGTTATGGCTCCATCATAATGCTGGTTAGAAATGGAATTATGCTGGGTGTTTTTATGTATTTTTTTTATTCAAGAGGGCAAGTAGCTGAATTTAATTATGCAGTATGGTTACATGGCACTATTGAGATATTAACCATAGTTATTTGCGCAGTATCAGGCATGTTGTTAGGAAGAGGTCTAATTTATCCAGGCACATTATCGCGCTATAAAGCGTTTAGCATTTGGGGCAAAAGAGGAGCTATGTTGTATTTATCTACTATTCCGTTTATTATTTTTGCAGCCTTTATTGAGTCTTTTTTAACCCGCTTTACAGATATGCCAAATATTATTCGTTTAGCTATTATTTTAGGGTCATTAGGTTTAATGCTGTTTTATTTTGTTATCTATCCTTACTTTAAATTCAAAAATAGTAAAGATGATTTTTATGGAATGCCTGAGCTAAAAGAAGATAGTGATTGGACTTTTGATAAATTGGTGGTTTATAATAATGGACAAATATTTTTAAAAACGATTCATATAATAAGTGAAAATTTTTCTAAAATAATGCGTTATATTTTTGGCTGGTGCGCAGGTTATTTGGGCTTATTGACTGTTTTTAATTTAAAAAATTCTATTCAAAAATTTGAATTGGTTCAACTCGATTCTATTTCTGCTGGCGTGGGTTTAGTTTTTGGTAATGTAAAACAGTTTTTTAAATTGTATGAAAATGTAAGTTTGTTTTTTAATGAGAACGAAACATTGCCAATGTATTTTTTATCTTCCGCATGGTTGGGAGTTTGCTGCTTTTTATCTTTTTATCTATTAAAAAAATATTTTTTAGCAACTCATTTGGTTTGGTACAAAAGTATTTTTATTTGTCTTTTATTTGCCTTAGGTATTAATTTATTAATGCTTTCCAATAGTCCCTTAATGGTATTGTTATATATTTTTATTTCGCCTGTTGTGCTGCTTTTAATGGCACATTTTCATTTTAAAATTTTCAATGATAGTGTGAGTCAAATATTTAAATATTCAATTGCCAACTACGGACGACTTTTAGGTATTTTATTATTATTTTTACTCGTTTCATTTTTAGCTTTTTTGTTTTTAGTTTCTTCTTTTTCATATATGGTTATTCAATTTATGGAAATAAATGTGTCCATGTCAGATGCTACTTATACTTTGACATTGCAGTTTTTATTGTTTTTTGGTTTTGTATTCGTTCTTTCATTTTGTATCTTTTTTTATATTTTTCAAATCGTGTTGACGAGTTATACCGTAAAAGAAATTTCAACTGCAGAAGGTTTAATTAAAGGTATAGAAAATATAGGTAAAGTTAATAAATCTTATGGCATTGAAACTGAATAAATATTTATACTGTTTTGCAATGTTGTTTTTCATTGTTTGTGATACTAATGCGCAATATAGTGATGATACAAGCTATTATGAGGAGGCCCCAATTCCTGAATCGGACACTATTGAAGATTATACAGATGAAACAATAGAAAATATAAGTAATTATAATGAATATTATCATTTTAATGACTCTGATGTTTACAATCATAGAATGAAGGTAAGGGATCAGAAATTGGACAAATCATATTGGTTGAAAGAGAGCGATAATATAAATTTTAATGAAGATACAGCAGTAAAAAAGTCTCAGAAAAACATAAAACAGAAATTAAAATCAAATAAAATTGAGTTAAAAAATGACACTAACTTTAGCTTAAATAGTTTAAAAAATATTTGGATAATTTTGGCTTTGGTTATATTACTGGCACTTATAATTTTTATGGTGCCAGCGCTTAAAAAACGGAACCAAAAATTTAAAGAAACTGTTATTATTATTAATTTTGATGATTTAGATGAACAGACCCTAAGATATGCAGAATTTGAAATGCCCTTAATTAATGCCATTAGATTAAAAGATTTCAGAACAGCCTATAGATTAAGGTATTTGGCTGTCTTGCAAAAATTGATTTCAAAAAATCTTATTTTTTATAAAAAAGAAAAAACCAATTATGAATATTTATTACAATTAACAGGTAAAAATATTTATGAACCTTTTAGAATGTTGACATTTAATTTTGATGGTATTTGGTATGGTGAATTGCCTATTAACGAGTCCGTTTACAATGAGCTTAATGTATATTTTTTAAATTTTGAAACCCACATTAAAAATTGAAAAAAAGTAATAACATATTAATCATTGTGATAATTCTGAGTGTGGTTATTTTAAGTGTAATAACGTACTACGTTTCATTAAATAAAAAATCTAAATATTCATGGTATAAAACTTTTGAAGATGAAAATAAACAGCCTTATGATTTTGGTCTTTTTAAAAAAATATTAAAGCATCAATCTCAAAATAATTTAGAATCAGTAAATGTAAAATTAACTGAAAATATTACTACATCTAAGTTTAAAGATTCTCTTACCTATTTATTTATAGGGCGTCAATGTTTTCTTTTGAAAGAAGAAATAGATTCGTTATTAGTGATAGCTGAAAATGGGAATGATATTGTATTTATTGCAGAAGAATTGCCTGATACATTAATCCAAGCTATTCAAGAATATGGCAAGCCAATAGGTTTTGATAGAATTACTGAGAATAAAGTCAATGTAGTTTTTAATACTTATAAAGAAGATAGTTTTTCTTTTAGATACAGAGCTCAAGATAAACAAATGAATGAGCCAGTAGAGTGGATATTTATAAATGATGAGACTACGCCAAGTTACTATACAGAAACCCTTGCAGATAGATTTATAAAATTAAGTTCTTTGAATGATAAAATGAATTTTGCAAAATTCAGGGTTGGTTTAGGCCATGTTTTTATTCATACAAATCCAATATTATTTACCAATTATTTTCTAAAAGATTCGAATGGATTTAATCATTTGAATATGGTACTTTCGGAAATTAAGACTGATAAAATTTTATACGATGTGGCTTCAAGAACCTATAAAGAAAATGCTGCCAAAATTATTCGTCAATCTGAAACACCATTGTCATTTATTTTAAAACAACCCGCGTTAAAAATAGCTTGGTATTTAATGTTAGCAGGAGCTATTTTATTCTTTTTGTTTAATGCCAAACGTATGCAAAGAATTATACCGGTACTTGATCAAAAAAGAAATACCTCGCTTCAGTTTTCTGAAACCATTAGCAATTTATTTTATTATACTTCTGATCATAAAAAACTAGCCGATATTAAAATGAATTTATTTACAGCATTTATACGTTCCAAATTGGGAATAGCTACCCATACAATGGATGACAATACTTATAAACAAATAGCATTGAAAGCAAAAGTAAATATAGAAGACGTAAAAAATATTTTCAACTTTTACAATCTTCATGTGGCTTTCAATCTTTCTATTACTGATAAAGAATTAATAGAATTTCATAAACTTGTTCAAATATTCAATCAACAATACTATAAAAAATAAATCTTAATAATACTTAAAATACCATGACAGAATTAAATACAGAAGACCAAAATCTTTCGCCAATTCCAGAAGTAAAAGTTTCAACCGAAAGACCGAAACTAAATCTTGAACCACTGCGTGAAAGTGTTGAAAAAATAAGAGCCGAAATACATAAAGTGGTGGTAGGGCAAGATGAAATGATAAACTTGCTATTGGCCGGTTTGTTTACAGGTGGACATGTGCTAATAGAAGGTGTGCCAGGTATAGCCAAAACATTAACTGTAAATTTATTAGCTAAGACTTTAGATTTAGGTTTTAAAAGACTACAATTTACGCCAGATTTAATGCCAGCAGACGTTACAGGTACCAATGTATTCAATATGAAAAGTGGAGATTTTGAATTTAGAAAAGGACCTATTTTTAGCAATATTGTATTAATAGATGAAATAAACCGCTCACCTGCTAAAACACAAGCTTCTCTATTTGAGGTAATGGAAGAGCAGCAGGTTACAATAGATGGTTATACGCACATAATGCAGCAGCCATTTATGGTGTTGGCTACTCAAAATCCTATTGAACAAGAGGGAACTTACAAACTGCCAGAGGCGCAACAAGACCGTTTTATTTTCAGAATAAAAATTGATTATCCTAGCTTGGCTGAAGAAATACAAATTATTCAAAGATTTGAGCAAGACTTTAAGCAAACCGTTTCTAAAGAAGTACATGCGGTAATAACAGCAAGAGAAATAGAAGAATGCAGAGCCTTGGTTCAAAAAGTATATATCAAACAAGAGCTGATAGAGTATGTAGCCAAAATAATAGACCATACCAGGACAACAAAAGATTTATTTTTAGGAGCATCTCCAAGAGCTTCTTTGGCTATTGTAAAAACAGCTAAGGCACTAGCCGCTATGCAAGGTAGAGATTTTGTAACCCCAGATGATATTCAATATGCCGCTTTCCCTGTTCTAAATCATAGAATTGTAATAGCACCCGATAAGGAAATGGAAGGCTTTGAGGTTAAAGATATTTTAAAAGATATTTTTCAAAAAATAGAAGTACCTAGATAATGTTGAAAGTTTTCAGAGCATTATATTTAGCTACCCGTTTTTTTTACGGTTTATGTGCTTTAGTGCTGCTGTTTTGTTGTGCCTTTTTTTGGTCATTTTTATTGTATCCCATGTTTTTTGTATTACTTTGTTTTGCAGCCATCGTCATAATAGATATGATTTGGCTTTTTTATAAAAGAATATTAATTCAAGGGCAACGTAATACTCAATCACTTTTTTCATTAGCCGATAATAATAAAGTAGAAATTACCATTCGTAATTTAAGTAATAATTTTTGGAATTTAGAAATAATAGACGAGTTGCCGACTCAATTACAATTGAGGGATTTTGCAATTAAAACAAAAATAAAACCACTAGCCAATGAAGTGTTAAGTTATTTTATTAAACCATTATCAAGAGGAGAGTATCATTTTGGAAAGTTAAATATATATGCCAGTACACGCTTAAATTTAGTAAAAAGACGCATTGAAATTCCTGTAGCGCAAATGGTACCGGTATATCCAAGTATTATTCAAATGAAAAAATTTGAATTGTATACCATGTCAAAAATTACAAGACTGCATGGCATAAAAAAAATGCGTAGAATTGGTTTAAGTTATGAATTTGAACAAATAAAAGATTACGTAAGAGGAGATGATGTAAGACAAATAAATTGGAAAAGTACAGGCCGTAACCAACGGATTATGATTAACCAATATGAGGATGAAAAAAGCCAGCCTATTTACACCATTATAGATAAAAGCCGAATTATGCTTATGCCTTTTAATGGACTTAGTTTAATGGATTACGCCATTAATGCCAGTTTGGTAATAAGTAATGTGGCCCTAAAAAAGCAGGATAAAGTAGGTTTAATTACATTTTCTGATAAAATAGGTTCGGCTATAAAAGCAGATAGAAAACAAGGGCAGTTGCAAAGTATATTAAATGCCTTGTATCATCAAAAAGAAAGAGACTTTGAGGCCAATTATGAACTGCTTTATTTTGGCATTAAGAATCTAATTAAAACTAGAAGTTTGGTGTTTTTATATGCCAACTTCGAGAGTCAATATGGCTTAGATAGAGTATTGCCGATATTAAGAAGTATTAATAAACTACATTTATTAATAGTAGTATTTTTTGAAAACACAGAACTTGAAAATGAGAGCATTAAAGAAGTAAATTCATTGAAAGGAATTTATAGCCAAGCCATTGTTTTACAAACTTTAAATGAAAAGAAAGCAATTGCTCAAAAATTAAATAATATTGGCATTCAAACTATTCTTACCAAGCCCGAAGATTTAACCATTAATAGCGTTAATAAATATTTGGAAATTAAATCGAGGGGGTTGATATAAGAATGAATATTTGGTTGCAAAAATTGAATGCTTGATGTAAAAAAATGAAATTTAAAATTAATTTTAAATTATTTCTGTTCTAATTTTTAGTTCCATAAATTACAGTGATGGACAAGTTAAGATATTGGAAATTCCAATTAATACATTCAATGATACAAGTTATTATTATCTTTCAACAAAGTACTTAGCTAAAAAAATAAAATCTCCTGATTTAACAAAATCAAAAGATAGTTTGCACATAATATTTAATTATGAGAATCAAATGATAGATGTTTGGACAGTGAATTATTCAACTTATTATGGTTTTATTTCTAATTATACGAATACGCACTTAAATTACAGGGATAAAAAGAATAAATTTAAAAAAAGGCAATTTTACTTTGATACAGTAAATTTAGATACTGCAATAGCTAGAAAATTAATGCTATTTACAATTTTCATTCGGTAATTAAAATTACTTCAGAAGAAAATTTTGAGGGGTGGTTGGCGATATGCGAAGGAAAAGCATATTCCATTGAATATTCAACTCCTCAATTCTATAATTTTAAGTCATGGAGTTCCCCAAGGAATTATAGATAAAGAATAAGCGAAGCAGCAATAATAGATTCACTCTTCAATGAAATAGACTCACTTTTAGGTTTAGAAACATATTACAATTCATTTTTAAAACCTTACCTTTGGGATGTTATAGTGTGGGGAATTATATAAGATGTAAAATGAAAATTACTAGATTTATGAAATTTAAAAATTTCATTCGAAGAAAAAATAATAATAAGAAAAAATAATAATAAGAAGAATAACTGATAGGATTGATAAAAAGTAGTTTTGAATTAGTTAGCATTTCTTCACTCAACCTTTAAAAATTTCTCTGTAAATATTTCGTTATTAGCATTTACTTTTATCATATACACACCACTAGACAAAAGGTCGGTGTTGATTGTAAATAATGTGTACGCAGGATATTGTTGTTTATCTGAATACACAACTTTTCCAGCGGCATCTATAATTTCAACACTTAAATTCTTTACTAGTTGATTGAGTAAAAAGTTTAATTCTTTGTTTACTGGATTGGGGAAAATTTTAAAAGTAAAATTAGTAAAGCCTATGGGGTCGCTATTGTCATAAGTTTTACAAATAGTATCAGTGCAAGAAATACTGTCTTCTAGTATTTTACAAATGTTGTAAATGCCATATTGATTATAAGTGTAATAAGCATCAGTGCTGGTTTCTATAGTTTTATAACTGCCATCCCATTGGATGTAGTTTTTAAATTTATTCAAAACAGAAAAACGCAAATGGGCTGTTTTAGAGATTACACTTTCAATATTAAAATTATTAGATGTAAAATCGCTAATGTTCACTTTTATTGTTTGCGTACTTGTATCACTGCATCCATCGTTAATAGTGGCTATATAAGTAGTGGATAATTTGTCTTTTAACAATTGATTTTTACCTGCTGGTAAATTATTCCAAGTAATAGTAGTAGTTAGTAAGGTGTTGGCATTAAATACAACTGGTAAATTATTGTAACTGCATTTATAAATACTGGCAGGACTTAGAGCAAGTTGCGGTGTTACATTTACTTTTACTAACTTACTAATGCTGTCTTTGCAAGCATCTGCAACAGCGTAATTATAAATTTTTGTATTAAAAGAATCTATAGAGAATGATTGTATTTTTATATTTTGCCAGTAGTATTTTTGTGTATTGGTTTTGCCTCCTGTGCTATTTATTTTTAATTTTAAAGCCTTGCCAAAGCATGTTTGTGTATCGGGCAAGGTCTGCAATACCAAAGGATTATAAACGTTTACTTTAAGCGTGTCATAAACACTTGGAATAGTACAGCCATCAGATAATTTCGCAATAATATTTTGTGTAATGGTAGGGTTGTAATTTACATTGTTTCCAAATTGATTAATGGGTTGCCATTCAATAGTTTCTTTATTAGGCAAACCGCCACTGTATTGAGCTGTAAGATTAATCAATTTATTATGACACAATGTGTCAATAGTACTTATTTTAATAGTCAGAGGATTTCTTCTTACAATATAAATGGAGTCTGTTTTAGTTGGGCTGCAACCATCAGATAATGTAGCCACATACCAATCAGATTTTTTTGGAATTAATGAAGGTGAATAACCACTTAGGCCATTATTTTTCCATACGATAGCATGTGAAGTAGTTCTTCCTCCCGATGGATTTAAATTTAATTGCAAAATAGTACCACTGCAGAGTGTGTCTTTATTTGCTGTTAATTGATAATTCAAAGCAGGTAATACTGCAATTGAAATACTGTCAGTTACTGACTTTTCGGTACAATTATCAGTTAAAGTAATATTTATTTTTTTTGAATTGGTAAGCGTTGTATTTCTGTTTTTTGAGCCTGTACCAATATCACTCCAAGTGTAAGTGTAGTTACCATTCCCTCCGCTAGCAATAGCTCGCAGACTAGCCGTGTTGTTGTAGCAAATTGTAGAATCATTATTTAAATTAACTTGTAAAGGTTTGCGCATTTTAATATAAATAATTTTGGTAGTTGTATCAGGATTGCATTTGTCAAAATATTCTAATTTTACAGTCTGATTTTGAGTAATTTTAAGCGTAATATTATTTCTAATGGAAGCAGAATCTTTAGTGGTTATTATAAGTTTCTGAGCACCTGGTTTTCCGCCTGATAATAATGGACTAATTGTAAAATTTTCCCCAATGCAGGCCAGTAAAGTATCTGCAATAGTAATAGTTGGTTTTGCAAAAATGGTATAATCATTTCGGCCATTTAATTTGGCTATTTTAGATAAATCCCTTGTTAATATGGTGCCACATAAATTTTCTACTTTCGCCCAAATGCTCATGGGGTATTTTATTTTATTGCTATATTTTGTATTTAATCCTTTTTGTAATTCATTTGAAAAAGTAAGTGAATCACTATACCAAGTTACGGTAGCAGGCAATTTACTTTTTACTTTTACTGAATCATTGTATATGCTGCCCAAACAAATAGTTGTATCTTTATTATAAAATTTTATATCTAGCAATGAATCTGCTTGTATACTGGCTATGCGTGTATAAACAGGAGCTAAACAAACATTGCTATATGTTCTTCGCACTTTGAAAGAATAATCTGTTAAATAAGTTTTTAAATTAATAGAATCGTTTGCATTTGGAATAGTGTTCCATGTAGTACCATCGTTTCTGCTAAATTCCCACTTATGCGTTATGGGATTGGTGCCTGTTGCTTTAGATTTTACAAAATAATTGTTGGTATAACAGGTTGCAATATCCTTAGGTTGTAAAGTAATTCGAGGTGGAATATTGGTATTGTTTGGAGTAGCACTTATAGCAAGTGTTCTTTCACTCTCGGCTCCATTACTCGCTTTTCTAGAAATTGAAAACCAAGAAGCAATATTGTTATTTAATTTAGTAATTACGAAACTGGTATCCTTTGTGGTTCCCATTTCAGTCATTTTACCATTTTTAAGTAAATACACTCTATAAAAATTTGTTTTTGGAACACTATTCCATTTTAAAAATACTTGACTATCACACACAGTAGTAGCGATACTTGAAACCGAAACAAGCGAGGTAATATTGAAAGTAGAATCGCTTACATCGGCAACAGTACCATTGCTTACTCTTATTAAAGCTTTGCCTGTACTGACTGTATCTGAAAGTGTTTGCCAATTAAAGTAATTTTGGTTATTGGGAATGCCAGATGTGATATTTGTCCAAGTGCTACCATTGTCTCTAGAAAAATCAATTGAATAAGTGCCAGAAATACCTTTACTGTCCCATCTGATAGTTTTAGCCTTTGCAGTATTAGAAGGTGCTTCCATAGTTTCTTTTCCATTTGGATACATCACAGTAATAGCCTTAGGTTCTTTAAAATAGGTAATTGCAAAAGTCTGATTGCCCGAAGCTATTTTTTTGCCATTAACCCAAATAATATATTTTCCAGAAGGAGGATTCGAAAATGTAATTTGTTCTATATTGTTAATACTATCTCTTTTTCTAATAGCCAATGAGTTAGGGGAACTTGGATTACACCACCAAGCATTGTATGATGCACCTGTTGAGTCTATTAAAATTAAGTCTAAATCATTTACCAATATTTGACCACCAGTATTATTTACCTCCTTGTCATTCCAAGTTAACATTACTTTAAAATCATTTAAATTTTTTGGAATATAAATAGTGTCGTAACAGTTGCCATTAGCAGCAATACTATCTATTGCCCAAAAGCCTGAATCTATTAAATTTACAGCCACACGACCATTTATACGGCCAAATCCATATTTATAATCAGGACCAGCATTGCCAATGTCATCAGCCGTATTTGAAATAATATTTTTACCTAAAAAATTTGGAGGAATATAGCCATACTTTGCTTTGAAACGCTCGTATAATAAAGCAATAGTGCCCGAAGCTCCGGGGCAAGCCATAGACGTGCCATTCCAGCCACCAGAATACGTATTGTTGTTTTGTGTACTATAAACATTTACACCAACAGCACTAATTTCAGGTTTAAATCTGCCATCTTGGGTAGGTCCTGCACAGCTAAAACTGGCATCGCCATCGGCACTTGTAATTGCAGCTACACTGATAGTGTTTTTTGCACTTTGAAAACCGGGTAAAATAGTTTTGTAACCTCCCGAAACACAATTCATTCCTCTTGAATTTCCGGCAGCAAATACATGCAATAGATCAGGAAATTTAATAGATAGCTTATCCATATCTGTGCTCGTTTGGTCGTATAGGGCAAAGTCAATACAGTTGTTTGTCCAATATCCATAGGAATTTTGAGTCAGTACATAGCCAAATTTAGGCTTACATGTATCCATTTCTAAAGGAATATCGCCATAAAAATCCCAACTAAAAATAGGAGATGCAGGAGCCATACCTCTTGCTGCTGGTTCCAAGTTTCCTGCGCCTGCCATTGTTCCACCTACGTGGGTAGCATGACTATTAATACCCAGTTTTTTTACTACAGTTAATCTATCTGCAAAATCAATATGTATGCCTATATCTCCACCGTCCCATTCGGCTAAAATTATTCCTTTTCCTGTTAAGTAGCTGCTAGTTGGAAAATTAGGCGCAAATTGAGAAACCCTATGGTTAGTACGTTCTACAAAATTTATAGCCTGAACAGCAGGTGTTTTATAAGTAATGTATTTTACTGTTTCTAAATTTAAAATGGTTTCAATATTTTTCTTATTTATTTTAATAATAGTACTAATAAATGGCAGTCTGTTATATTGCCATTCGGCCTCTATGGCTTTATTTTGTATAAAATTAACAAAGTCGAATAAGTCAGAAGTATTAAAAAAATTAACTGTAATAGTTTGAATACTATCCAAGGTTTGCCATTGGTAATTAATTTTTTGAAACCTTGAAATTGGTTTTATTAAACTTTTTATAACTTCAGATTGAGGTGTTGTTTGATTAAATGAAATATACGAAGAATCTGAATTGTAAGGACCTATGTAACTAGCGCCACTTATCTTCAAGACATTAAGTTGGCTATTGTTAATTATAGCATATTTGGGTGAAATATTTTGACCAAAAGCACAAACAAAGAAAAGAATTTGTGAAAAAAACAAAGAAAGTAATTTTGTATTCATTTAGGAGGTTTAATAAAGCAAATTTAAAGAAAAAATGATACTTTTTTTATTTAAGTCTATAAAACGCAAATTTTTACCTTTTTTTGTACCATAAAATATATAAATATGACAAATACTATTTCATTACAAAAGACTATTGAAGAAGCCTGGGATAACAGAGAGTTGATTAAAAATGAAAATACACAAAAAGCTATTTTTACATTGATAGAAAGTCTTGATAAAGGCCAAGTGCGTGTAGCTGAGCCAAAAGAAGATGGTACTTGGCAAGTGAATGAATGGGTAAAAAAAGGTGTAATTTTATATTTTCCTTTAACACAAAATAAAACTGAAAAACTAGGGGCTTATGAATTTTATGATAAAATACCATTAAAAGCAGACTTTGAAGGTCAGGGTGTTAGAGCGGTAATGGGTTCTGTCGTTAGATATGGTGCGTTTATTAATAAAAGCGTTATATTAATGCCAAGTTTTGTAAATATCGGGGCGTATGTAGACAGCGGCACTATGGTAGATACTTGGGCTACAGTAGGTAGTTGTGCGCAGATAGGAAAAAACGTTCACCTAAGCGGTGGTGTTGGTATTGGAGGTGTTTTAGAGCCAATTCAAGCAGCACCTGTAATTATTGAAGACGATTGTTTTATTGGTTCTCGCTGTATTGTAGTAGAAGGTGTACATTTAGGAAAAGAAGCAGTACTTGGAGCAGGTGTTACTATTACCCAAAGCACTAAAATAATAGATGTAACCACTCCCGAAAGAATAGAATATAAAGGCTATGTGCCACCACGCAGTGTTGTTATTCCTGGCAGTTACGAGAAAGAATTTCCTGCAGGAAAATTTCATGTGCCATGTGCTATTATAATTGGTAAGCGCAAAGCGAGCACTGATTTAAAAACATCTTTGAATGATGCGCTAAGAGAAAATAATGTTGCAGTTTAATAAGAAATGAGAATAGGGTTTGATGCCAAAAGATATTACCACAACAATACTGGATTAGGCAATTACAGTAGGGATTTGGTGGATGGTCTTAAACAACATTTCCCACAAAATGCGTATTTATTATTAGATAAACCAAGTTTAGAAAATCTTTATTTAGAGAATAAAATTATTCATACGCCTAGTAAAAGTCCTTTGTGGCGTTCGCATGGCATTTTAAAAGATATTGAGAATTTAAATCTTGATGTTTTTCATGGCTTAAGTAATGAATTACCTTTTGGTAGTTGGCCTTTAAATACTAAAAAAGTGGTTACTATTCACGATGTAATTTATAAATTATTTCCAACCCAATATCCACTTTTAGATAGAAATATTTACCATTTAAAAACCAAACATGCCATTCAAGTTGCCGATACAATTATTGCAACAAGCGAGGCGACAGCTAAAGATTTAATACATTTATACAAAGCACCCGAGCATAAAATTGAAGTAGTTTATCAAAGCTGTGGAAAAGTGCATTGGATGCCATATACAGCTTCGGAAGTAGATAATTTTAAATACTCCAAAAATATTCAGTTCCCATTTATTTTATATGTTAGTAGCTTTCAAGAACGCAAGAATCATTTAGAACTAATAAAAGCATACGCCCAATTGCTTAATAAAGACACCAAAATGGTATTAGCTGGTAGAAAAGGTAAAACTTATCAGCAATGTATGGACTTAATTAAGGCCTGCCAATTGGAAAATGACGTGGTAATTTTAACCGATTTAGAATATAAGGAATTGCCCTTATTATATCGTTCTGCCATGGGTTTTATATATCCAAGTTTGATAGAAGGTTTTGGTATTCCTCTGTTAGAAGCAGCTTGCGCAGGTTTGCCAATGGCTGTAAATGATATACCCGTTTTTAGAGAAATAGCACCAACTAGCACCCTGTATTTCCATTTGGGTGATATAATCTCTATTACAAAGGCTTTACAGAATTTAATAGATATAAATGCGCTACAAGATAATAGCCAACATTTAGAAAAATTTAAATCATTGAATCAAGCCAATCAAATGAATAAAATATATGAACGAACAAGAAATAATAGATGATTTTAGAGAAAATAAAGGTAATAAATATAAAGGTTTTTTTTAGATTGTTTTATATTTATGGATTTTTCATATTCATTGGCTTATTTTTCCTTGTAATGCATTAGCTAAGTGTTGAAACAAATCTTATAATTGGAGTTTCCGGGCTAATTGGTCATACAATCGGTCTAATCATATTTAAAGATAATTTATCAATATTTTTTAAATATTTACTTTTGGGATTTTTAGCAGTTATACTATTTTATTACTTTAATTTCTCAGTCATTATTCTTGGTGTATTGCTTGTTTTCGTATCTATTGCATTGCTCATATCTTATTTATTAAGTAGATAACCTTCGTAAACAGAAAATAAATTTCCAATAATTTCTAGTATTTTGCGACCCTATTTTAAAAATTTGTTATGAAAAACATCCAATCTATATTGGCTATTATGATTATAGCCACTTCTAATTTAACCTTGGCTCAAAAAAACAAAGACCAAACACCAGAAGCAACTAAGTCAGCAACACCTGTCACGCCCACCATAGCTGATAAAGTAAAAAAGTGTAAAAAAATTGAAGGTCTTTTTACCCTGTACCGCGATACTACCAATGGTTCTGTTTTAATGCTTATTAAAAAACAACAATTAGACAAACCCTACATTTATTTCAGTTATATAGAAAATGGCAATACCACTACTGGGCATAACCGTGGTACCTTTAGAGATAATAAAATATTTAAAATTAATAAATATTATAATCAATTAGAGTTCACAAATATCAATACTAATTTTTATTTTGATAAGAATAATGCAATCAGCAAAGCTGCTGATGCTAATATAACGAATGCTTTAATGACTTCTGAAAAAATAGTTGCATTAGATGAAAGTAAAGGCGAATACCTAATAGAAGCTGATAATATATTTTTAAGTGAAGTGTTTTATCAAATAAAAAGCCCTAGCAGTGGCGCATTTGGCATGCAACAATTTAACTTGGGCATGTTAAGTAAAAGTAAAACGCGCTATCAACAAGTAAAAAACTATCCTGCCAATACAGATATTATTGTTAAATATGTATATGACGATCCTTCTTCAAGAGGTTCCACTAGCAATGCTATAACGGATGGTAGGTATATGGAAATATTCTTACAACATAGTTTTATTGAATTACCAGATAATAGTTTTAAGCCACGATTAGACGACCCACGTATTGGTTATTTTATGACCCAAGTCAATGACATGACCACCAAAAATGCCTTGAATTACAAAGACTTAATTCACCGTTGGAGGTTAGAAAAAAAAGATAAAAATGCAGCCCTTTCAGAGCCTGTAAAACCTATTACTTGGTGGATAGAAAACACTACTCCTTTAGAACTTCGTCCAACAATAAAAGCAGCCATTCTGCAATGGAATATGGCCTTTGAAAAAGCAGGATTTAAAAATGCTATTCAAATATTTGAACAACCAGACACCGCCATTTGGGATGCGGGCGATATTCGTTATAACGTATTGCGTTGGACTAGCAGTGCTGAGCCACCTTTTGGGGGCTATGGACCAAGTTTTGTAAATCCTTTAACTGGCGAAATACTAGGTGCTGATATTATGTTTGAATGGGTATTTATTACCAATCGTTTAAAGTCTCAAAAAGTATTTGATAAAGCAGGCTTAGAATGGTTGTTGAATGAAAATATTTCTGAAAATCATTCTGCATGTATAGCTGGGGAGCATTTACACTCTCAAAATATGTTGGGCTTGCAAATGTTGGCTATGAATGGTTCAACTCAAATAGAAGTAGATAACTTTTTGAAAGAGTCCTTGTACTATTTAGTGTTACATGAGGTAGGTCATACGCTTGGCTTAAATCATAATATGAAAGCTTCACAACTGCATTTACCTGCCGATTTATATGATATCAATAAAACAAAATCTATTGGTTTAATAGCCAGTATGATGGATTATCCTGCAGTAAATTTTAGCAATAAAAAAGGTGTAAAATCTCAATATTATACAAATAAACCAGGACCTTATGATTCTTGGGCTATAGAGTTTGGATACTACGAAGAAGACACAGATATGGCGGATTCTATTAGAAAACAGAATATTTTAAAACGCAGTACCGACCCACAACTTACCTTTGGAAATGATGCCGATGATATGCGTAATCCTGGTAAAGCCATAGACCCACGTGTAATGATAGGTGATATGAGTGGTGATGCCATTACATTTGCTAAAGATAGAATTGCTTTAATCAAAACATTGCAAACTAATTTATTAGCAGAATATGGCAAAGAAAATAAAAGCTATGCTGAATTGCGCGGCAATTATTTAATACTTACTGGCGAGTGGGGCGTGCAAGCCGGTGTTGTATCGCGCTATATCGGGGGGGTATATGTGGATAGAAGCTTTGCAGATCAAAATAGCACCAACAAACCATTATCAGCCGTTCCTTACGAAACACAAAAAAATGCTATGAAAACTTTAGCTGAATTAGTGTTTGCACCCAATGCCTTTGAAGTACCTGCCGAGTTAAGTAATTACTTGCAACAACAACGCAGAGGTTTCAATTTTTTTGGCACTGGCGAAGAACCAAAATTACATGATAGAGTGTTAAACATTCAACGCTTAGTGTTGATGCATTTATTACATCCCAATACACTACAAAGAATGACGGACAGCAAACTATTAGGCAATAAATATGAACTAGGTGAAATGATGAAAGACTTAACATCTGCCATTTTTAATGCCGATGCAGCTACTACAGTGAATACATTTCGTCAGAATTTACAAATAGAATATGTGGGTTATTTAAGTGCTATAGTGGCCAATCCATTTTATGATAATATCAGCAAAGCAAAAGCTACTGCTCAATTGCAAGCCATTCAAAAACAAATGCAAGCTGCTTTGTTAACTGCTACAGGCGATACCAAAGAGCACCGTAATTATATTATTTTATTAACGAAGAGAGCTTTAGAGGTTAAGTAATTTTAGCCCTTTAAAACTTTTACCATTACTTTTTCTTTTTTTATTATCTTTGCCCTACAATTATCAAGAAAAGACGGATGGAATTGGTCCTGCGATGTCTTGGCAACCCATTCATTTATAGTCTAATGGCTGGTCTTCAGACCAACCATTAGAAAATGTTTAAAGAGGTGCTACTTCCTTCCTAGTTTAGCTATAAATTAGGATAGATAATGGCAAGTAGGGTGAGTATTATACTCAATGTCTTGTCCGATTTTTTCTTTATGCATTGCACTTAGCGCATAATGAACAGAACCATACCTACCTACCTTCGCCTCAGTGGCTTAGAACCTTTAATTCAATCCCCAGAAACCAATTTTATAAATATTGGCGAACGCACCAATGTTACTGGCAGTAGAAAGTTTGCTAAACTTATATTAGAAGATAAATATGATGAAGCTATTAGTGTGGCTAGAAGTCAAGTTGAAAATGGAGCGCAAGTAATAGATATCAATATGGACGAAGGCATGCTAGATGGTAAAGCCGCCATGGTAAAGTACTTAAACCTAATAGCAGCCGAGCCAGATATTAGCCGTGTGCCCATTATGGTAGATAGCAGTAAATGGGAAATTATAGAAGCAGGTTTACAGTGTATTCAAGGTAAGGGTATTGTTAATTCTATTAGTTTAAAAGGCGGTGAAGGCGAGTTTATACATCATGCTACATTGCTGAAACGCTATGGCGCAGCCACAGTAGTAATGGCTTTTGACGAGCAAGGACAAGCGGATTCATACCAAAGAAGAATAGAAATTTGTCAAAGATGCTACGATATATTAGTGAATAAAGTAGGCTTTCCTGCTCAAGATATTATTTTTGATCCTAATATACTCACTGTGGCTACAGGTATAGAAGAACATAACAATTACGCAGTAGACTTTATCAATGCTACCCGTTGGATAAAAGAAAACTTGCCTTATGCCAAAGTAAGTGGTGGAGTTAGCAATATTTCTTTTTCATTTAGAGGAAATGATACTGTAAGAGAAGCCATGCACTCTGCTTTTTTATACCATGCTATTAAAGCGGGTATGGATATGGGCATAGTAAATGCTGGTATGTTGCAAATATATGATGATATTCCTAAGGACTTATTAGAACGTATTGAAGATGTGTTATTGAACAGAAGAGATGATTCTACAGAGCGTTTGGTAGAATTTGCAGAAACTGTAAAAGCCAAAGGGAAAGAAAAAGTAGTAGATGATTTGTGGCGAAGTGGCACTGTTTCCGAGCGATTAAAACATGCTTTGATTAATGGGATTACAGATTTTATAGATACCGATACAGAAGAAGCAAGGCAGCAATTAGAACGTCCTTTACATGTAATTGAAGGTCCGTTAATGGCTGGCATGAATGTGGTTGGCGATTTATTTGGCGCTGGTAAAATGTTTTTACCGCAGGTGGTAAAAAGTGCTAGGGTAATGAAAAAAGCAGTGGCTTATTTAGAGCCTTATTTACAAGCAGAAAAAGACCAAAAACAAGCCGAAGATGGATTAGCACAAAAAGGGAAAGGTAAAGTACTATTGGCTACTGTGAAAGGCGATGTACACGATATTGGTAAAAACATAGTAGGTGTGGTATTGGCTTGCAATAATTACGAAATACACGATATGGGCGTCATGGTATCTTGCGAAAAAATATTGGATAAAGCCAAAGAAATAAATGCAGATATTATAGGGCTTAGCGGCTTAATTACCCCAAGTCTTGATGAAATGGTATATGTGGCACAGCAAATGGAAAAACAAGGCTTTACAATTCCATTGTTAATTGGAGGTGCTACCACCAGCCGAATACATGCTGCCGTTAAAGTGGCGCCCATTTACACAGGCACAGTGGTGCATGTGTTAGATGCTTCTAAATCTGTACCTGTAGTATCATCTTTACTAAGTGAAACAGATGCCATAAGTTATGCTGAAAATATTAAATTAGAATATCAAAATGCAGCAATTGAACATGCTAAGAAACAATCTGCCAAAAATATTGAGCCTTTTGAACAAGCCATGAAAAACCATGGGGTATATGAGTTCAACGCACAAACTATTTGTAAACCTGCTCAACTCGGTATTCATTATATACATGCATACGATTTAAACGAACTGCGCAGCACCATTGATTGGACCCCATTCTTTCAAACATGGGAGCTTGCAGGCAAATACCCTAAAATATTAACAGATGAAATAATAGGTGTAGAAGCCACCAAACTATTTAACGATGCCAATACACTGTTAGATAAAGTAATAGCTGAAAAATGGCTTACGGCCAATGCCGCTTACGGCATATTGCCAGCCAATAGAGTGGGAGAGGATATAGAAGTGTACAATAAAAATGGTGAAATGTTAGAAACCTTTCATTTCATTCGTCAGCAGCGCAAAATGACCAATGGTGTAGCCAATTTATCATTAGCTGATTTCGTAGCACCTAAAGAAAGTGGTACTCAAGATTACATTGGCTTCTTTACCGTAACAGCAGGTTTGGGAATTGATGAGCATGTATCAAAATTTGAAGTCAACCACGATGATTACAACAGCATTATGTTAAAAGCCTTAGCCGATAGATTGGCTGAAGCCTTTGCTGAAAAATTACACCATTTGGTAAGAACAGAATTTTGGGGATATAGCAAGGGTGAAAGCTTAAACAACGAAGACCTTATTTTAGAAAAATACCAAGGTATACGCCCAGCACCAGGCTATCCTGCCTGTCCAGACCATAACGAAAAAGAACTCCTTTTTAAACTCTTAGATTGCGAATTTCAAATAGGTGTAAAGCTAACCGAAAACTATGCCATGTGGCCAGCCTCAGCCGTATCTGGTTTTTACTTTGCGCACCCCAATAGCAAGTATTTTGGGGTTGGTAAAATTAACAAAGACCAAGTAGCCCATTATGCCCAACGCAAAGGTATGAGTGTGGAGGCCCTGGAAAGATGGTTGAGACCTGTGTTGGCTTATTAGGATTTAATAGCACGCAAAGACGCAAAGATTTTTATATAGACATGGCATTCTAGAAATTTTGGCTTTGCAAAATTATTTAGAATCTCTTAAATTCCCCTTAGCTATAATGAAATTAACACAAATGATTAAAATTGTTTAAATTTGTGTTTCAAATAATGATACGAAATAAAATATTTCCATAAAGTTTAAGAATTTTTTTTGTTAGATTTGTGCTTTTTTCATTGCAAAATTGTGATATAGGTTCTACCTGCAATTGTTTTAATGATCCTGATTCCTTTGCTTTTAAATTTGACATTAAAAGTTATAACCTAGTTTACCTATTAAAGAATTTATGACAACAAGAGATAGTTTAGGTAACAATAAATATTATAATAAAAAATTTACACTTCAGATTCTACCTTCTGAGTAGCAGATTTAAATTCAACTAGTGAAGATTCAATATTATATTTTGATGTTTGGGCACATCCTAAAAAGGTATATAATGAAATCCCGAAATGGGATTAAAGCATACATTTGCAAATTTTAATATGGAAGGTTACAAAAAATGAAGAGCAAATTGCCAATGTTTTACACCTACTAAAAAAACTGTTATAATGAATGATAGTGATACATTAGATGCTTTAAATCAAAGCATTTTTTAATAAATAATCGTTTGGTTTTTTAATAATTCTTATCTACTAAGCATTTACTTAACTTTTTTTAATTTGAATAGAATAGGCCATTTATCTAAAATTTTTCTTTGATAAGACTTTTTAATTAACTAAAACGCAGCACCAAAACTCGCAAAGAAAGTTCTTCCATTGCTAGGCATAAGACCAGGCCCTGGATATCCTGTTGCTCTTCGGGTAGCATAATTTTTGTTAAGCATATTGTTAAGACCCATTTTGAAGTTATAATGTTGTAAAAATTTGTAAGATAAGTTTACATCCATTACCTGATAGCCTGCAATTTTTCCAATTGTGGCAGTAGTATTAGATTCTTCGGTGTTTACAGCATCTGTATATACAGATCCTACACTGCTATACTGAAGCGTAACAGCCAATCCTTTTAGGAAATACGAGGCGCCAAATCTATGGATATTAGTAGGCGCATTTTCAACACGTTTATTTTCAATAGCTTTTAAAGGATCGTTGGCAATTAAAGGATTATTCCATTTTACATACTTGGCATCAATAATAGAATTAGACAGAAATATACTGGCATTGCCAAATTTTGCATTGCGAGTTAATATTTGAATAATATCTAATTCAACATAAGATTCTATTCCTTTGCTTATAGATTGTCCGATATTGGTTTTATAAGGATTTCCGTTTTGGGTAATTGTGCCAATTCTATCGTTATAGTTTAAGTAAAATAAGCCTATATCAAATTTTAAAAAGTTTTTCACCGAACCTCTGTATCCAAAATCGGTATTAAAACCATTGGCATCTTTTAAATTTGGATCTATTATTTCTGAATTAGCAGAAGGGGTAAGCTCGGAAAAGGTTACAGGACGATAAGCCAATGAATAGTTTCCGTATAAGTTTGTTTTATTTGAAACACTAAACTCACTTCCTAATCCATAGAGTAATATTTGTCGCGTTCTTTTGCTATTGGTTAATTTGCCTGTTGGTGTTGTATTAATATAGCCTTCACTTGTGTTTTCTATATATTCAAATCTAATTCCGGGTACTAATTTTAATCTCTTTCCTATTTTAAAAATATTTTCTGCAAATACTGCATAATTGGTTGTTTTAAATTGTAAGGCGCGCCCATATTGTTGGTTTGTAAGGGTTAAATCAAAATCACTGCCTATAGTTCCTTGTCCAAGTTGATTGCGTTTAGTAGTTCCATTATATATTCTAACGCCAGTGGCTAATGCAGATTCAGTATTATGCAGATTGTAAGTATATGTGAGTCTCGCCTCCATCCCAATATTTTTATACTCATCTTTATCTACTTGACGTGCATTGTATTGAAAGGTTGATTTGTTTATAGTATCAGCAATTGTTATTGGTTTAACATACCCTAAGCTGTTTCTTTGGGCAAAAGTATAAAATGATTTTACTTGCAAATTAACTACTTTTGAAATAGTGTATTTAAGGGTAAAAGAGGCAACGTTAAAGGGCGCACTAAACCAATTTCTTTGTCTAGAAGATTGTCGGCTATCTTTTTTAAAATCCACATCTGTAAGTCCACCGGGCTGCTGGCTTTTATAGTTCATGTTGGTGTATTCTGCGGCAATATTTAATTTTTTACTTACTTGATAAGTGGCCGAAAGATAGCCTGTATAGATATTATAAAAACTATTTTTTCGCCAGCCATCGGCAAAGCGGGTATGAAAAAAACCATAATAGGTTAATTTTTTATAAGTGCCTCCTATCGCATTAAAGGTGTTATACAATCCATTTGAACCCAAGGTCTGTTGGGTTTCAAAAGTTATTGGTTTATGAGAGTCTCCTTTTTTTATTTGATAATTGATAAGTCCACCAAACTGTGGTCCAAATTGTAAGGATGCGGCACCTCTTACGACTTCAATCTTCGATACTGCTTCCATTGGCGGTGTATAATAGGTTTCAGGATATCCAAATGCTTCAGAACTAATATCGTATCCATTTTGTCGCACATTAAATTCCCAAGATCTATTTGGACTTAATCCTCTTGTAGCTATTCCTGCTTGAATTCCCGAGCCATCATTCTCCCAAATACTAATGCCAGGTACTTTAGCAAATATTTGACGGATATTGTTGGTGCTTAGGTCGGCATTTAATTTATCTACTAATATTACTTCAGTTTTTTTACCTGCATATATTACATTATCCTTTATGTCTGGCAATTGTTCAACACTGCCATTTAGTTTATTGTTTTTAACTGAAACACTGTCGAGTGTTATGCTTTTAGAGGTGTCCTGTAATTTTATTTGGGCTATAGAAATCATTGAATTACATAATATGGAGAGAATTAACAGTTTTAATTTCATTTATTTTTTATAAGGTTAAACTTCGTTACTTGATGTGCGCAAATATATTGTTTAGAATCATTCTAAACAATATATTTTTAAGTTATTTTTTTGTTAAGAAATTGGGTTGTTATTTGAGCACAAAGAATAACATTTCAAAAAATTTGATTAATTAAAACTCTAAATCAAAAATAAAAATAAAAGGATAAAAAATAAAACAAATCAAAGCTTGAAAGCACTGAAATTGTTAATTAAGATAATAATTTACAAATTACCTCTTAGCTCTTGTTCTCTCTCTATAGCTTCGAACAAGGCTTTAAAATTACCAGCACCAAAACTTTTAGCACCTTTACGTTGTATTATTTCTATAAATAATGTTGGTCTATCTTCTAAAGGTTTGGTAAATAATTGCAATAAATAACCTTCATTATCTCTATCTACTAAAATGCCTAATTCTCTTAGTGGTTCAATATCTTCATCTATTTTTCCTACACGGTCAAATAAATCATCATAATAATTAGAAGGAACTCTTAAAAAATCAACACCACGCGCCATCAATTCTCTTACCGTTTTAACTATATCATTAGTGGCTATAGCAATATGTTGAACGCCTTCACCTTCATAAAAATCTAAGTATTCTTCTATTTGCGATTTTCTTTTGCCCACAGCAGGCTCATTGATTGGAAATTTAACATAGCCATTGCCATTACTCATTACTTTACTCATTAAAGCAGAATACTCAGTTGAAATTTGTTTGTCATCAAAAGTTAAAATATTTTTAAAACCCATTACGTCTTCATACCATTTCACCGTATCATTCATTCTGCCCCAGCCTACATTGCCTACGCAATGATCGATGTATAATAGACCTGTAGAAGTTGGATTGTAAGCATTTTCTATTTTTTTAAAACCTGGCATAAATGGTCCATTGTAATTTTGTCTTTCAATAAACATATGGATAGTTTCGCCATAAGTATATATACCGCTCATTTTTAGTTCGCCAAATTCATCGGTTAGGGTTTTAGGTTCTAAATATGGCTTAGCGCCTCGTTTGCTTGTTTGTTCAAAAGCATCATATGCATCATTTACCATAAGCGCCATTACTTTTACACCATCACCGTGTTTTTTAATATGCTCTGAAATTGGGTGATCAGATATTAGAGGTGTAGTCAATACTAATCTAATTTTATTTTGAACTAAAACGTAACTTACCCTATCTTTTACTCCCGTTTCAGGGCCTGCATAAGCTAAATTTTGAAAGCCAAAAGCAGTTTTATAAAAATGTGCAGCTTGTTTGGCATTGCCTACATAAAGTTCAATATAATCTGTTCCACCTAGTGGCAAAAAATCTTGGTCAATTTGAGGTTTTAATTCTGATATTAAAGTATCCATAGGTGGCAAAATTAAGCAATAAAATTAAAAACAGAAGTATATTTGTAATCAAATTGTAAAAATGGGCAATAGTGAATTTCGTTTCAAAAAATTTAGTATAACTAACCAAACCGAAGGCTTAAAGGTCACTACCGATGCTTGTGTGTTAGGTGCGATATCAGAAACTGAAAATCCCTATACAATATTAGATATTGGCACTGGCACTGGCTTAATAGCCCTAATGTTGGCTCAAAAATATCCAAATTCTAAAATTAAAGCAGTAGAGATTCAGAAAACTATTTTTCATCAAGCCAAGTCTAATGTCAGTGAATCTATATATCATAAACAAATAGAAGTATTACATGGAGATATTAAAAACTTAGCTTTTGAACACCAATTTGATTTAATTGTATGCAATCCGCCATATTTTAAAAACCATTTAGCAGCAAAAAATCAAGCTAAGCAAATTGCATTGCACAATGATTTTTTGAGTTTTGAAGATTTATATTTCGCTGCATTAAAGCATTTAGAAAATGATGGTTTGTTTTATGTTATTTATCCTTTATCAGAGTTTTTAAAATTTAAAAATATTGCTCATAACTTGTATTTACAAACTGAAGTAATAATTTATAATAAACCCAATCAAATTCACAGAGTAGTAGGTTTTTTTAGTAAAAATTCAAACGTTAAATGTTTTCAAAAATCAATGCTTCTTCACACATCAGATAATACCCGAACTAAGGAATTTGCAGAATTGATGTTTGATTATTATTTGTAATAATAATACTCATTTTAAAATAGTTCAACGGCCTTTGAAATATGGTACAGATAAATGCCGATTGAGTGGCTGTTTGTAATAATACAGATCAAATATCTGTGTTAGTGCAAACATTATCAAAAAAAAAATCCGTTAAATTGCTTTAACGGATTTTGAATTTCATTTGGGGTAATCAATGGGGCTCGAACCCACGAC
>JABMMZ010000033.1 GCA_013205405.1 Bacteroidota bacterium
AACCAAAGTAGATCCCATATTTGTAGAGCAGCAAAAAGCTTTAAAACATGGGCATCACAGTTCGGGAGTTCCACAAACCAATCAAGCAGAACCGGCTCAAAATCAAGAGCATCACTAAAAATTTAATTAAATTCCTTGATTATTTATTTCATTTCACTGATTTAAATCACGGATAAAAAAATCATCAATTATTAAATAAAAAAAAGGGTATATAATACCCTTTTTTTATGCGGTGAAAGAGGGATTCGAACCCTCGGTACGGTTACCCGTACGCATGTTTAGCAAACATGTCCTTTCGGCCACTCAGGCACCTCACCAACTCCAAAATTGGAGTGCAAAAGTACATTATTATTTAAAAAACAAAAAGTATTTTTTACAAAAAAGTATTAAAAGCCAAATAATCGTTAAATTAAGCAAAATAAAATTTTATAAATTTACTTTTAGTAAAATGGATTATTTTTATTTCAATAAAATCAAGGAAAAAGGCTTTTATTTCTTTTTTGTAAAATTATCCGGAACACACACTTTTTTATTTCTTTTTTGTTTAATATTGAAACTTGTTTAATATAATGATATGAACTATAAGGATTTATTTAAATTTAAAGATATAAGAAACTATGGAAGCACTGAGTGGTTAGCCAATAATGCCAAAAAATACCGTTCTGTTTTTGATGAGCTTGAAGCCTCATACATTTATTGTGAGTTTTCTTTTTTTAATAAAAAATATGATGAAGAGAATTGGGATTTAAAATTAAAATTACGCTGCTTGAATGAAGCAGACGAAGAAGTCTGTGATTTAACTTGCGATAGAAACGCAGATAAACGTGATAATATTGTTTACATTCGTGAAGGATGGGGTGTTAAAACACCAAGTACTTATTGGAAGGCAGGAGCCTATCGTTGGGAAGCATATATTGAAGATGAATTAATAGGTACACGTAGTTTTTATATTGAACGACAAGGTTTAGTTAGAAATGGTATAAACCCTTATTTTAAAGTAGAATCCGTAAAATTGTATGAAGGGCCAGATGCTAATTTAATTCAATTAGAAAGAAAATATTACATAGGTTTTAATGCACTAAGTACACGTTATATTTGGATAGAAATAAACGCTAAAAATTTGGTAAGAAAAAGTACGGATTGGGCTTGTGAATTAACTTTCAATTATAAAACATCCGCGGGGCATTTAAAAGGTTCTGCTTCAAAATTATTTTTTGTAAAACCTGACGAAGATTTTTTTAGTACAACTGTAGGTTGGGGAACCGATATGCTTGGTACATGGGGTAGAGGAAGGTATTATATTGAAGTTGTATTTATGGATGAGTTGGTAGCAAGTGTTCCTTACGAAGTTAGCGATGATTACATAGAAGCGGTAGAAGAAGATTTTATTCCATTGGTTCAAACAGGTTTTTATTTTGATGCAGATTTTGATTTTATAGATGAAGATGATGATACTGAAGGCGAAAGTATTTTAAAAACAGATTCTAATGTATCTATTATACCAGATTCTTATGAAAATGTAATGCATGATTTGGATAGTATGGTTGGTCTAGATAGCATTAAAGACAAGGTAAAAGAGTATACAAATTATTTGAAATTTTTAACTTTAAGAAAAGAAAAAGGCTTAGCAGATAATGAAAGTATAAATTTACATGCTGTATTTAAAGGAAATCCAGGAACGGGAAAAACCACTGTAGCGCGCATGTTGGGTAGAGTTTACAAAGAAATGGGCCTGCTAAAAAAAGGCCATGTGCATGAGGTGGATAGGGGTGATTTAGTCGCTGAATTCATTGGTCAAACAGCGCCTAAAACTAAAGAAGCTATCAAAAAAGCCAAAGATGGTATATTATTTATAGATGAAGCCTACTCTTTGGCAAGAAAAGATGATGACAGCAAAGATTTTGGAAAGGAAGCTATTGAAATTTTATTAAAAGAACTAAGTGATTCCAATGATATTGCAATAATTGTTGCAGGTTATCCTGCTGAAATGGAAATATTTATGGAAAGTAATCCTGGCTTAAAATCTAGATTTACTATGACTTATGATTTTCCTGATTATGTTCCACAAGAATTAAAACAAATAGCCACTTATTCATGCGAAAAAAGAGGGGTTAAATTGAGTAAGGAAGCTGATGAGGCACTTTACAAAGAATTAGTAGGTGCCTACAGAGATAGGGATAAGTTTTTTGGAAACGCCCGTATGGTCAACTCGCTTATTGATGAGTTTAAAATGAATTTAGGATTACGTGTAATGAAGGCAAAAGATCCTAAAAAATTAACTATTGAAGCGTTAAGTACTATAGAAAAAGATGATATTACTAAAGCCTACAAATCTCATGCAGGTAAGTTAGCAGATATTCCTGTTGATGAAGATTTATTGAAAGAAAGCATTGCCAAACTTAAAAAATTAACAGGATTGCAAGGCGTAAAACACGACATTGATGAGTTAGTAAAATTGGTTCGTTATTACAAAGAATCTGGTAAAAATCCACGTGAAATTTTCTCATTACACTCTGTATTTACTGGTAATCCGGGAACAGGAAAAACAACTGTTGCGAGAATATTAGCTCAAATTTACAAAGCCTTAGGCATTTTAGAAAGAGGTCATTTGGTAGAATGTGATAGACAGGGTTTAGTAGGTGGATACATCGGTCAAACGGCTATAAAAACAGCAGAATTAGTAGATAAATCTATGGGTGGTGTTTTATTTATAGATGAAGCCTACGCATTAACTGAGAGTGGTGCTAATGACTATGGTAAAGAGGCAATAGAAACCATATTGAAACGTATGGAGGATAACCGAGGTAAGTTTGTCATTATAGCGGCCGGATATACTCAAAACATGGAGAAATTTTTAGAAGCTAATCCTGGTTTAAAATCTAGATTTGATAGAACTTTCGTGTTCGAAGACTTTAAGCCAGATGATTTACTAGATATAGCCATTCAACAATTGGCAGATCATTATATAGTGCCTGATGCAGAAGCTAAGGAGCATTTAAAAATCTATATTAGTTATATGTATGATAAGCGTGATAAGTTTTTTGGTAACGGAAGAGCGGTAAGAAAGATAATTGAAGAAGCTGTGCGCAACCAACACTTACGTTTAAGTGAATTGCCTAAAACCAAGCGTACACCTAAAGTAATAGGCACATTAACTGTAGCAGATGTTGATGAGTTTAAATCGGATAATATTCCTACACAAAGAACGGGTATAGGCTTTAAAACCAATTAATGTTACCATTTAATTTAGAACCTATATCTATACTTTTGCTTTGTGTAGCAACGTTTTTTATGTTCTTGCAGTTGCTGTATCATTTTATTATTTTTAGTAAAATATTCAGGTATAAAAAACCTTCTGAAACTAACTATAATTGGCAAGCAGTAAGTATTGTAATAAGTGCGCGAAGCGAGTTAGAAAACCTGAAATTATTAATCCCTAAATTATTAGAACAAAATTACCCTAATTTTGAAATTGTAATAGTTGACGATGCCAGTTGGGATGGAACTACAAGTTATTTAGAAGAATTAGAAAAATTAGAACCTAAAATAAAAGTTGTGT
>JABMMZ010000006.1 GCA_013205405.1 Bacteroidota bacterium
AACGTCAATAATAGATAATACTTTAAATTTTTTATTCTTAAAAGGCACAACTACATTGGCACCATGGAATGGTATAGATAGAATTGTAGAAGCAATAAAAAATTATAAAGGCGAGTATAGCTTTCAATTATTTATAGTTGGACATTATTTGGAAGGTGAAATTCCACAAGAAAATTTTATACATCACTTAGGTTATTTGAAAGCTGACGCCTTAGATGATATATTTAATCAATGTCATTTAGGTATTGGCACTTTGGCATTGTTTAGAAAAAATTTATATGAAGCATCGCCTTTAAAAACTCGGGAATATTATGCTAGAGGTCTGCCATTTATTTATGCTTATTTTGATACGGATATAGCCGATTACTCTGCATTAAAGCCTTTTGCACTTTGTTTGGAAAACAGTGATAGAGCGCTTCCAATGAATGAAATTATTGAATTTTGTATTGAAAATAATCACCAAAATGTAGCCAATGAAATGCACAATTTAGCTAGTCAATATTTATCTAATGAGCAAAAAATGCAAAGAATAATTAAATTTTTAAATTGACGAAAATTCTTGGCATATCATAATTTTAACACCGATTGCTTTTTGCAGTAAAATATTTAAGAAAAAGAATAAAAAAGAGGCTATAAATTCAAATTTTACAGAACGAAATAAAACTTTTGAAAAAACAGATTTTGAAAAAACCTGGTAAATAGTTTGTACGAAATTAAAATTGGATATCTATTGGCCTACGACTATGAAATGATGAAAATCTCATTGCCATTGGTTTATCAATATGCTGATAAAATTGTATTATCGTTAGATAAAAACAGAAAAACCTATAAGGGCAATAGTTTTGAAATACCGACAGCATTTTTTAATTGGTTAAAACAAATAGACACTAAAAATATTATTACCGTGTACGAAGATGATTTTGCTAAACCAGATTTGTCTCCAATGGAATGTGAGGTAAGACAAAGAAGAATGACAGCTGGTCAATTAGGAACTGGTGGCTGGCATTTACAAATAGATGTAGATGAATATTTTGTTGATTTTGGAAAATTTATTGCACAGCTAAGACGTTTCGAGAAAATGCTAAAACCCAATGAATATGTGACTGTATTCGCCAATTGGATAACTTTATTTAAACAAATTAATGAAGGCTATTTATATACAATTTTTAATAAAGGATACGAACTTTGTCATATAGCCACCAATAATCCCGATTATGAATACGGAAGGGCTTGTAAAAATCAAAACGCACTTTTAGCAGATAATTTTATACTTCACGACTCATGGGCTAGAGATGAAAATCAACTTAAATTAAAACTTAAAAACTGGAGTCATAGCAATGATTTCGATAGTGATCAATTTTTTAGTTTTTGGCAATCTATTAATGTAAAAAATTACCATACTTTTACCAATTTCCATCCATTAAATTCAAGTCTTTGGAAAAGCCTTGCCTTACTAAAAGGAAAAACAATTCCAGAAATCTTATCAGATGCAAATTTACAATTAGAAAGTAAAATAAAACCATGGAAAACAGCACTCAGAAATATGAAAGGTGGGGGCAAAATACTATCATTACTAAAACTAAACTCCTAATATAAATGCTATTTAACTTAAGACTTTTTATATCCTTTTCAAGAAAATTTGGACTTATTAGTGGGTTCATTCTTTTTGTTAAGATTAAACTAAAGCATACCAATAATCTTACTATTCCTGAACTAAAATATAGTTTTAAATTGCGGCCAAATACCAGCGATTTACAAGTATTTTACCAGCTTTTTTCAGAAAGAGAATATGACAACCCAATAGATTTTACACCCAATGTAATAATAGATGCAGGCGCTAATATTGGTTTAACATCCATATTTTATGCCAATAAATATCCAGATTGCAAAATTATAGCAATAGAACCCGATAGTGAAAATTTTGAAGTATTAGCGCATAACACTAAAAACTACAACCATATTTCACTGCTTCAAAATGGGCTTTGGCATAAGGATGTTTTCTTAAATATCTCAGATAAATTTAAAGGTGGTAAATGGGCAATGGTAATAGAAGAAGCATCAGAAAAATCAGACAATTCTATTAACGCCATTTCAATAGATACTATACTGAAACAATTTAATATAAATAAAATTGATATACTGAAAATGGATATTGAAAGTGCAGAAAAAGAAGTACTTTCTTATAACTATCAAAATTGGTTACCTAAAACAAAAATGCTAATCGTAGAACTACATGATAGAATGAAACCTGGATGTAGTAAGGCATTTTTTGAAGCTATCCATAATTCATTTGAAGATTTTTCTATTAAATCTCATGGCGAAAACTTTATTATTTACAATAACTTACTTTAAATTCAAGAATAAATTATAAATGAAAAATAATACTAAACTTGAAGAAAAAGAATATAAACAATGAAAATTGGAATTATTGGAGTTAATAGCTTATTAGGTTATGAATTAGCTAATAAATTAATTAAAAAAGGCTATGAACCAATTCTTTATTACCATTTAGATAAAAGTTTATGTGCTCATTTACCGAATCTTAATAAAGTCTCCCGAATTTTTAAAGAAAAAGATTTTGATTTTATATTTTTAATATCAGCTAAAAGAATTTATGAAGATTTCAATTCTGGTACCCAAGAATTATGGGATGGCAATATACAACTGCCTTATAAGATAATTAATAAATTTACTAATTCCACAATTATATTTTCTTCAAGTATTTTTATTTATGAAGATTCCAAATTTGCAATTGTTGAGAATTCCAACATTAAACCCAAAACATTATATAATGAAACAAAAATAGCCGGAGAGATAATGGTTAAATTTGCTAAAAAGTATCAAATTATACGTTTTTCATCAATCTATGGTTTTCATCAAAATATAAAAACATTTTTACCTATAATTATTCAAAATGCCATGTTAAATAAAGAAATTTATTTATTTGGAAAAGGAGAAAGAAAACAAAATTATATTCATGTAAGTGATGCTGCTGAATACATGATACGGTCTATGAAACTTAATCATTCTAATATTTTATTGGGTGTAGATATCAAATCTTATTCCAATAAGGAGGTTGCCAAAATTATTCAAAAGTACACTCCATGCTCAATAAAATATAAAGGTATTGATAATTCCCTTTCGGTAGAATACAATAATATAGTTACACAAAATTTATTGAATTGGGCACCAAAAACTACTTTTGAAACTGGAATTTCAGAAATTATTACAACCCATAAATACAATTTCAACTCTCTCCAATCAATAGAGTAAATTTAAATACACTAAATGGAAAACACTAAACCCACTATTTCTGTAGTAATACCTGTCTATAGAGCAGAGAATATTCTCCATGAATTATACAGTCAAATCAATGAATCATTTAAAAAAATAAATATCGCTTATGAGTTAATTTTAGTAGAGGACTGTGGACCAGATAAAAGTTGGGAGAAAATTGAAGAAATATGCAGAGAGAATCATCATGTTAAAGCCATAAAATTTAGTCGAAATTTTGGTCAACACTATGCTATTACTGCTGGTTTGCAAAAGGCTACTGGCGAATGGGTAATTGTAATGGACTGCGACTTACAAGATAATCCTAAAGAAATCTATAACTTATATCTTAAGGCGACTGAAGGCTATGATATCGTACTTGCAAAAAGGCAAAACAGACAACACAGTTTTATCAAAACACTGATATCTAAACTATATTACAAAACACTTAGTTACTTTACCAATAGTAATCATGATTCCTCCATCTCTAACTTTGGAATTTACAATAAAAAAGTGACTGACGCTTTTTGCAAAATGGGAGATAGTTCAAGGAATTTTGTAACAATGACCAAATGGCTTGGTTTTAAAGTGGCCTACGTTAATGTTGAACATGACAAAAGATTTGATGGTAAATCATCCTATTCTGTTAAAAAGTTAATGATTCTTGGGGCAGACACCATCTTATATTTTTCTAATAAACCATTGTATATTACCATTCTTGTTGGTTTTATTATCTCGCTTTTGGCAATATCATCAGGTATATTTAGCCTTTTAAAATACTTGGGTTATGGTATAGAAATATCAGACTACCGCTTGCTTTCCATTTCACTTTGGTTTTTATCAGGCGTAATTTTATTTGCCCAAGGTATTATAGGACTTTACATAGGTAAGATATTCGACAAAATAAAAGATAGACCATATTTTATTGTAGATAAATACATTCACATTAATGAAGATAGGAGTAGTAGGGGCTAATAGTTTTTTAGGTTATAATTTATCACTAAGACTCATTCATCTTGGTTTTGAGCCTATATTATATTTTCACAAAAATAAAGACTTGTGTGCTCAGTTACCAAATCTAAGAGCCATAGAGACCATATATTCAGAAAGCCATTTTGATTGTATTTTTTTAGTTTCAGCTGTTATTCCATATTCTAATTCAACTATTGATAACACAGCACTTTGGAAGGGTAATATTGAACTACCATATAACTTAGTAAACCATTTTAAAGATTCTTCATTTATATATTCATCCAGTGTTTCTGTGTATGGCGATAATGATAGTATTATTAATGAAAATTCGCCATTAAAACCGTTAAATTTATATGCTGATACTAAATTAGCCGGAGAAACATTGGTAAAATTTGCAAAAAAATATCAAATTATTCGTTTTTCATCCATTTATGGTATCCAACAATATCAAAAAACTTTTTTACCTATAGCTTTTCAAAATGCCTTAACAAATAAAGAAATAAAAATATTTGGGAATGGCCAAAGAAAACAAAATTATATTCATGTAAAAGATGCCGTTGCATATATGATTAAAGCGATGGATTTGGATAGTTCTAACACTTTATTAGGGGTAGATATAATTTCATTTAGCAACAGAGAAGTAGCAGAGATTATTCAAAAACATTCAGCTTGTCAAATTACATTTGATGGCATTGACTCTTCGCCATCATTCGAGTACAATAATGAATTGAGTAGAAATATTCTTGATTGGAAACCAGAAACTAGTTTGGAAACTGGCATATCAGAGATAATTACCTCACATAAACTATGAATAAAACTTTATTAGTAACAGGTATAGGTGGTAATGTTGCACAAGGCATTATTAGAACTATAAGGCATTTGTATCCAAAATTTAAAGTTATTGGCACTAATACCAAATTTGTATCTGCTGGTAATTTTTTATGTGATGAGGTTATAGAAGTACCCATGTCGTATGCCGATAATTATATTGACAAAATGATTGAAATATGCAATCATCACGATGTTGATTTAATTATTCCTGCCACAGATTATGAAACCTATTATTTAGCTAAAAATAGAGATTTATTGCCAACTGTAGCATGCTCAGATGATACAACATCTGAAATATTTTTGAAAAAAAGCTTAACACACCAAGTTTTCAAAAAACATGGAATTCCCTTTGCTTCCAGTGACTTTCCATCAAAATACAAAGGTGAATTTAAAAATATTATTGTAAAGCCTGATGAAGGCAGAGGCTCTAGTGGTATTCATATAAACCCCGATAATTTATATACATTTGATGATTCTTATATTATTCAGGAACTAATTGTAGGTACTGAAATTACAACTGCATTTTATGTTACAAAATCGAATGAACTTTTAGGGCAAATTACAATGGTAAGACATCTGCATAATGGAACCACTGTATTATCTGAAGTTGTTATGAAATACGACCATAAAATGACTGATATTTTACAAAAAATAATACGTGTAATCCCAATAAAAGGAAGCTGTAATATCCAATGCATTGTATCAGAAAGTGGCGAAATTATTCCATTTGAAATAAATGGTAGAATTTCTGGAACAAATTCCATACGTGCTAATTTTGGCTTTGAAGATGTAAAATATACTTTGCAAGAATACTTGCTAAATGAGGTTCCCGATAAACCAATAATTAAAAAAGGCAGTGCTGCAAGAATCTTGATGGATATAATTTATCCCGATATATCAATATCTGAGATAAGTAACAACTCTAACACTTCTTATATTTATTAAATGAGTAATCTGATAAAATATGTATTTTTTGATGTAGCTAATACGCTTTTACATAAGCCTCTATTATTTACCACCATTCAAAATTGTTTATTGGATTTTAATTATAAAATAGACTTAGAAAAAATAAAGTACAACCACAAATTCTTGTGTGAAATATATGATTTTCCTGATAAAACTTCAGAAGCATTCTATAATAATTTTAATGCCGATTTGGTTTTATTATTAGGAATAGAGCCTAAAGAAGAATTAATTAAGCATATCTTTTTTTCTTGTAAAAATATGCCTTGGGAAACCTTTGAGGATGTTGGAATATTAAATGAAATTTCTCAAAATCTTGGCATAATTTCCAATTGGGATAGTAGCTTGGAACATAAACTTCAAAATTACTTTGGCGATATCTTTAAAATAAAATTTGTTTCCGAAGTTGAAAAAGTTAGAAAACCTAATTTGTCATTTTATAAAAAAATAATTAAAACTACAGGTTTAAAACCAAATGAAATATTATACGTAGGAGATTCTTTAAAATTAGATTACATCCCATCCACATTACTCGGTATTAATTCATTAATAATAGACCGAGATAATATTTTTAAGCAATTCTGTCCGCACACCATTGGCCATTTAAACGAAATAAAAAAACACTTAGCATGACTTTAATTCCATTTAATAAACCATACTTAACAGGCAAAGAAACCCAGTATATTGCTGATGCAGTGGCCTTAGGTAAAATTTCTGGCGATGGCAGTTTTACCAAGAAATGTCATGCGTTTTTTGAAGAAAAATATGGTTTTAAAAAAGCATTACTTACTACCTCATGTACAGATGCATTAGAAATGGCGGCTATTTTAGCTGTTATAGAACCTGGTGATGAAGTCATTATGCCATCATACACATTTGTATCTTCATCCAATGCATTTGTTTTAAGAGGTGCTGTGATTCGTTTTGTAGATAGTATGCCCAATCATCCAAATATGGATGTTACAAAAATTGAAGCACTCATCAATAATAAAACCAAAGCTATTTTACCAGTACATTATGCTGGCCATGCTTGCGATATGGACATTATAATGGCATTAGCCAATAAATATAATCTTATTGTTATAGAAGATGCCGCACAAGCTATAGATAGTTATTATAAAGGAAAACCACTTGGTAGTATTGGACACATGGCTGCTTTTTCATTTCATGAAACCAAAAACATTATTTCGGGTGAAGGCGGAATGTTGACTATTAATGACGCTAAATTTATTGATAGAGCTGAAATAATAAGAGAAAAAGGCACCAATAGAAGTCAATTTTTTAGAGGTGAAGTAGATAAATATAGTTGGGTGGATATTGGTTCTTCATTTTTACCCTCAGAAATCATAGCTGCATTTTTATACGCTCAAATTGAAAATTTGCAAGACATTCAGGAAAAACGCTTAACCCTTTGGAATGCTTATTACAATGGATTAAAAGAGTGGGCCGATACAAATGGTTACATATTGCCCAATACATTTGAATATGCAACTAATAATGCGCATATGTTTTATATAGATTGTGGTAGTTTAGAAAAAAGAATGCAATTAATAGAACATTTAAAGGCTAAAAATATTCTAGCAGTTTTTCATTATTTATCCTTGCATAGCAGTCCTTTTTATGCAGCCAAACATGATGGAAGAGAATTGATAAATGCTGATAATTACACCAATAATTTAGTTCGGTTACCCTTGTATTATGAATTAGGATTAAATGAAATAGATTATATTGTGAATCAAATAACTTCTATCAACCATACATTATCAAGCCATTAGTAGTCATAGTG
The DNA here is from genome assembly GCA_013205405.1 of Bacteroidota bacterium. GTDB lineage: Bacteria > Bacteroidota > Bacteroidia > NS11-12g > UBA955 > JABMMZ01. The sequence goes on from JABMMZ010000006.1 coordinate 7,826, forward strand.
CATAACGTGAATGATATTTTGATTGAAAAAGAAATATCAAACATGAAAACATCTGAAATAGCATTTAAAGTATTTTATGAAAAAGGAGAAACAAATGAACTAAATTGTTTTAAAATACCAAATCTTACACTTGAATTAACAAGTTCCTTTTTAAAATATACCTCTTTTTGGTTTTTTACCGTTCAAGAATGTTTTAGTTATTTAATGAAGGGCTGTCATTTAGGTTTTTTAAAAGATTTCTTAGCTGGAACTAAAAATATTATTAAGCGCACCGAATTTTTGAAACAACAAGATAAAAATAGCATTTTTTACAGTTACTTTTTCAATGACATAGCTGTTTCTTTAGCTTTGCTAAAAAAACATCATTCAGCTTACCAAGTGGTTTCTAGAACCCATGGGTTTGAAACTTATAAAGAGCAAGCACCTTTTCATCATATCCCATTCCAAAAATTTAAACTTAAATATATAGATTATATTCTGCCAGTTTCTAAGCAAGGAAAAAACTATCTTATCAATCTATTTCCAAACTATAGTTATAAAATAAAATCAATGTATTTGGGAACACCATCACATACCCATATCAATCCATTCCATGCATCAATCGCCATTGTTTCATGTGCTTATGTTCGCAGCATTAAACGATTAGATTTAATTCCTGATGCATTACGATTAATAGATTTTCCTTTATCATGGACTATAATTGGTGATGGTGAAGACTTACCCAAAATAAAATCGCTTTGCAAAGAACTTCCCGAAAATATCAGTGTGAATTTTTTAGGTAATAAATCTGAAAAAGAGATTCATGATATTTATAAAACTATTCCATATTCATTTTTACTAAGTACAAGTAGCAGCGAAGGTTTACCTATGAGTATGATGGAGGCTATAAGCTTTGGTATTCCCATTATAAGTACTGGTGTTGGAGGTTGTAATGAAATAGTAACTGAAGAAACGGGTATATTAATATCCAAAGATTTTTCAAGCAAAAATTTAAAAGATGTGATTATAGAATTTAAAAATTCCAATTTAAATCATTCCGAAGTTCGCGTAAATATTAAAAAATTCTGGATGCAAAATTTTAACTGCGATAAAAACTTTAATCAATTTTTAAATACAATTAATCAATGATACTTCTTCAAATTTTTATTGGGACTTTAACTTGTATTCTTATCAGTTGGTTATCTTCATTTTTTATTATTTTTAAAAAACCTAATTTCTCAATAGAAGATATAATTGTTAGAATAATAATTGGTTCAGTTGCTATGACTTCCTTGTGGGCATTAATTGTAACAAGAGGTCAAACCATGTTAATTGTAGCAATTCCTATAATTATACTCATTAGTCTTAGTTTAAACAAAAACATTGTTTCAAACACTAAATCTTCCTTAAGTAAAATTAATGTCTTAGCACTTTTGCTATTTCTTATCATCGGAATTACATTAGGCTATTTGAATATTCGCGGAACAGATTTAAATGGCATGAAAGTGCCAATTAATGATCAATCTTTCTATACTACCATTACTAATGGTATGTATGCATTAAATACAGAATCTTCAATTGCCTATTTAAAACCTTATTATTCATTTGAATCCCTCAATATCCCTTATCATTATTTTGAATGTTGGCTTGCAGTAATCATTAAAACCATCTATAATTTTAACACCCATTTAATTATTAGTGGCTCTATTACCGCCTTTAGTTTTGTTTGTATTTTTACATCCTTTTATTTATTTATAAATTCTTGGAGTACTAAAAACAAAATACTTGGCATTAGTCTAGCAATTATTTTTGTTTTTTATAGGGGCTTGGTTCATTATATACCATCAATCGGTCAAAATTTCTCTCAATCTACAGATAGCATTTTATTTGATGGCAATCAAAAATTGATATACATACTACCCTTTTTTCTGCTTGGATTTTGGTATGTTTTTGCTAAACAAGAAAGTATAGGTATTCTTGTACTGCTTCTTTTACCATCATTAAATATTGTATTTCTTCCTTCAATTATAGTTGGCATTTGCCTATATTTAGGATTTAAATTTATCAATCAAATTCAAAATTTAAAAACATATTTTACCGAAAATAGAATACTATTTCTCGGCTTAATTACTTTTGCTATTAGTTTATTGATATACTTAAAATTTATTGCCCTTAACTCAGTCAATACTGCCATAGTTACAAGCATAGGTGGCATTGTAAGTAATATGATAAGCAATGGTCTAAAATGGCTATTAATAAACTCTATAATATTACTTATCATAATTTTTCTTCTATTAAAAAATAAAAATAAAACCTACTGGAAGATTTTTATTCTAAGCCTTAGCATTGCGCTAGCTGGAATATTTGGTTTTGCTGTTCTAGATAATAATCAAAATGCTTGGCAAATTTATGCATGTGCCAGTAGATTTAGTAGTTTTGCTTTAGCCCTTTTATTACTTTATATGATAAAAAATAATTTTCAATCATTTAAAATTGCATTATTTGCTTTTATTGTTATCATATCGTTCATGTTTATTGAAAATTATTCGTCAATTAACTATTTACCAATGCAAAAAATTTCTTCTTATGATTCAAAATATCTCAATAAAATTAACCAATTAAAATTTAAAAATAAAGTAGGTATAAAAATTGTTAACGCAGAAAATAGACCTAGTTTACAACGTAATCCGGTTTATGCAGGTATCTGCAATTATTTAGTTTTAACAGAAAATGCATATTCCACAGTTGTTTTAAATATTGATGATTTATTATCGATCAGTAAAAAAGATTCTATCATTTATTTTGAAAGTTATAAAAATCAGCAATTAGCTAATGAAATAATTAAAATATCACCCTTTCTAAATTATTCAAAACTCATAAATCAAACCATTTCAAAAAATGAGTTTAGGTCTTACCAAATAAACTTTTTAAAACATTTTAAACCGGAATTTTGTTTAATAGATAAGGGTATGGATATTCCTGAATTTATTACTTACAAAGAAAAGTTTGAAGACTCAGGCACTGGAGAACAGTTTCTACTATTAGACTATCACTAAATGCTCTTCTTAAGAATTACTTTTTTTGTTCATTTTCAATACTTAAGAACGCTTTTTGTAAACCATACAAAATCGGATTTCGGCTTGGCATCCTTTTGCCTTAAAGGCAATCTTAACAGTGCTTACAGATTATCCTCCATTGAAAATAATGAACGCTTGGTTGGCCTAAAAGTTTTGAATAGAACTTGGGTGAGATTATTCAAAAAAATAGATTTATCGCTTAATAAGAATAACAATTTTGCAATTGTTGACGATGATGCCACTGTTATCAAACAAAAGCGAATAGACTATATAGCCTATATTATCAAAAAGCCTGTGGAGAACTATTTATGTAAAGAAGAGTTGATTAGTTATCCTTTACCCATTCATTACAAAGCCCTTATTTTTCTTGTTTCAATTATAAATGCTTTATGGATTGTACCTTTATGCTTATTTAGTAAAAAAAGAATCTTCTATGCATTGTATATGTATTTCATTATTGAAAGTATTTTAAGTATATTTTTTTGCAAAAAAAACAAAATTACCACGGCCATTTTTTCTTCTATTTTTAGTCAAGATAGCAATATCAACTTTTTGCTTTATAAATACTTTAAAATTGAAGTTATTAAAAATCCAAGCGAAGACCCTTTTGCCTTTGACAACAGTATTTTATTAACTGATAAACTTTTGATTTGTAATCCCTATCAAATAGAGGAAATAAAACAGATTAAAACCATTAAGACATCTGAAATAATTTACGCTTTGCCTGAACAAACATTAGATTATTCGGATAAATATAGCACTAAAACTATTGATTCAGAAAAAAATACCATAGGTTTTTATTCTTCAGGTTCATGGTTAAGAAAAGAATTTAGCATGAACTACCACCATCAAGGAATTGATTGCGCTGAACAAGAAGATAATTTACTTTTAGAATTAAACTTATTTATTGCTAAAAATCCAATCTATAAAATTAAAATATTTCTTCATCCATTAGAAAAAAAATCTGAAAATGCGCTTTCAAAAGTTAAGTATTATTACTCATCCAAATTAAGTTCAATTCCTTTTGAATATAATGACTTAAATGACCATACTTGTTTATCATTTGAAGAATGTGATGTGGCTATTTCTTTATTCTCAGGTTCGGGTTTATACCGTTTAATGTTTGGTTACAAAACCTTGTATTATGTGCCAAACAATAGTTTTCAAAAATTTCCGATGGATAATACATCATTAGCAAACATTAATATCGGTAAACAAAAATTTGATGAATTTCTTACTCAGAATTTACAATACTCTGAGGCTTATTTTTTTGAAAAACATAAACTTAATAATTATTTATTCAACAATCAAAATACTCTCTTAAATCTCTCTTAAATTACTATTATGTGCGGCTTACTTTCCTATTATCAAACTGAACCATTAAGCATTCAAATTTTTAATGACATTTACAACTCTCTACAATTAATAAACCATAGGGGACCAGATGGAGAAGGTATTGTGCTCCTAAACACTCAAACAGGAAACTATATAAATTGGCAATCAAATCTTAAAATAGATTATTCTAACTATAATATGGTTTTAGGTCACAAAAGACTTGCCATATTAGATTTAAGTGAAGCAGGTCGTCAACCTATGATTAAGGATGATTTGATAATTATTTTCAATGGAGAAATTTATAATTTTATTGAACTAAAAAAGGAATTAGAAATACTTGGTGAAGTATTTTGTAGCAATACAGATACAGAAGTTATTTTAAAGGCATATAAAATTTGGGGTTCAGAATGTCTTAAAAAATTTAATGGAATGTGGTCTATTATTTTATATGACACTAAATTAAAGAAAATGTTTGTTTCAAGGGGACGTTTTGGAATTAAACCACTAATATATCATACTTTTAAAGACGGCAGTTGGATTATTATTTCAGAGGAGAAACAATTATTTGCATTTGAAAAGTTTGATAAAAAAATTAATTTTAATGCAGTAAAGATTTTACTAGAACATCAATTCATTGGCTTAGATAACTCTACATTTTACCAAAATGTATTTAAATTTAAAACAGCGCATTATTCTTTACAATCTATAGATAGTTTTTCTTTTAATAAACAAGAAAAATATTATGAAATTAATACAAATAATATTCATTATAATTATAAAAATAAAGAAAAAGCAGTTGAAGCATTTAAAATTTATTTTAATAAGGCTATTGAATATACCTTAATAGCAGATGTTCCTATTGGTTTGGGATTTTCTGGTGGTGTTGATTCTTCGAGAATTGTTTACGAATGCTATACAAATTTTCAAAAACCAGAAACCTTTTCAGCCGTTTTTCCTGATTCAAAACAAGACGAATCCTATTACATCAATTTAGTAAAAAATGATTTAGACTTAAAATCTAATTTTTGCTACCCTGAAAAAGAATTTACTTACAAAGATTTCGAAAAATTAACTTATCATTTAGATGCACCAGTCCCTTCATCTTCTTATTATGCTCAATGGTGTCTTTCAAGATTAGTAAAAGAAAAAGGAATAAAAGTACTTTTAGTCGGACAAGGTGCCGATGAAGTTTTTGCAGGCTACCACCATCATTTTTATCGATATTTACGTTCTCTGCTTATTAATCTTAAGATTTTAAAATTCTATAAGGAAATTTCTTCATTTTCTGAAATAAAAGGTAGATCTAAAATGAAATTATTTAAAATTGTTTTAAATGAACTCATATTAGTTTTACGAGTAAAATTATTTAAAAAAAGAGATTGGTGCTCCCTCTGGTTTTTTTCATCATCATTAAATCAGTTTCTAAAAAATGAACTCCTTATATATCAACTTCCATTCTTTTTAAAATCTGATGATAGAATAGGCATGGCTTTTAACTTTGAATCTCGTTACCCTTTTTTAGATCACAAATTGGTAACTTTCGGATTTGAATGTGCCGATGATATAAAAATTCAAAATGGTTGGCAAAAGTGGATTATAAGAGAATCGAATAAATTAGCACCCCATGAGATTAGTTGGCGAAAAGATAAAATTGGGTATGTAATGCCAGAGAATTTACTCCCTGAATTAGATGAAGATATAATTGCTTATACAAAAGAAAAAGTAGGAATTTTATCGAGCAATGCTTTCCTTAACTTCTCAGTGGGAGTATGGCTTAAACAACAATTAGAAAATAAATAGAATTGAAAGACTTAATTTTAAAACTATTAAAAGCCTTAGGAATATATTCCATATTGCATAAGGCTTATAGGAAATATTTGGAGAAAAAAATGGAAAATGAATTTCCTTTAAAACGCCAACAAATTATAAACCATTATAATGATAATTTTAAATGCTTGAATATTGGCGGAGGTAATTTTTTAAAAGAAAATTGGCGCGTGCTTGATTATATTTCACCTCAATATTTATATAATAAAGATTTTATTGACTACAATATTAATTTATTAGAATTAAAACAATGGCCCATCCAAGATAATAGCTTTAATTATATTTATTCATCGCATTGTTTAGAGCACCTAACCAACGAAGCTGGTCTTAATACATTTATGGAAGCCTACAGGATATTGAAACCAAAAGGTGTTTTCCGACTTACGCTACCTGATATTGATACAGCTTATAACGCCTATAAAAATAATGATTTAAATTTTTTTATTGAAAATGTAAATGCAAAAGATGCTAGTTCATTACTAAGTTACTTTCTTGATTTTTTTACAAATATTGCATCCTCAAAAATTGATAAATCGTTATTTGTTAATGATTTTAGAACGCTAACTCAAGAAGATTTTTTAAGTAAATACATTCCCAAAATAATAGACTTAAGTACCCACGATTTTTCAAAGCACATTAATTGGTTTAACTTTGATAAGATTAAAATGTTTGGCAATCAATCTGGTTTTAAAGAAATAATCCTTTCCAAAAGAGGAGAATCTGTATCTGAAGAAATGAGAACACCACAATTCGACCATAAGCCAGGTAATTACTGTATTTATGTAGATTTAATAAAATAATATGGCTGTAGAAATAATAGCAGAAATAGCACAAGCACATGATGGCAGTTTAGGAATAGCCCACTCCTACATTGACGCCTCAGCTAACATTGGCGTAAATACAGTAAAGTTTCAAATGCATATTGCAGATGCCGAAAGTAGTGAATTTGAGCAGTTCAGAGTACACTTTAGCTATGAAGATAAAACACGTTTCGATTATTGGAAACGTATGGAATTTACACTAGAGCAATGGGCTGGTATTAAACAACATTGTGAAGATAAAAATCTTAATTTTTTATGCTCTCCATTCTCCATTCAAGCAGTAGATTGGTTAGAAAAATTAAATGTAAAACGTTATAAAATTGCCAGTGGTGAAATTGAAAACTATTTACTACTCGATATAATTAGCAAAACAGGAAAACCATTGCTTCTATCAAGCGGTATGAGCAGCTTTAATGAACTCAATAAGGCATTTCAATTTATTAAAAATAAAAATGGTAAAGTTGAAGGTGTTTTTCAATGCACTTCAGCCTATCCTACTCCACCAGAAAAATATGGTCTTAATATAATTTCAAATTTAAAAAACCAATATGCTTGTAAAGTAGGATTAAGTGATCATTCTGGTGAAATATATGCACCATTGGCTGCGGTTGCTTTGGGTGCAGAAATTATAGAGTCGCACATAGTTTTTGATAAAACCATGTTTGGTCCAGATGCTAAGTCATCTCTCAATGTAGCGGAATTTAAGCAACTCGTAGATGGAATAAATAAGATTGATATAAGTTTACAAAATAAAATAGATAAAAATGATATTGAAAAATATAAGGAGCTAAAAACCATGTTTGGAAAATCATTAGCCATCAACAATGATGTTAAAATGGGAGAAATACTTAAATTAGAATATTTAGAAACTAAAAAGCCTGCCAATAAAGGTATTTCACCAGCTCAGTATGAAAGTATTATAGGTAAAAAATTTACTAAAGATTTACAAAAAAATTCATTTTTAAATGAATCAGATTTGATATGAAAAAAAAGAAAATTTGTGTAGTTATAACAGCACGACCTAGTTATAGTAGAATACGCACAGCACTAAAAGCTATTCAACAACATGCAGAATTAGAGTTACAATTGGTTGTGGCTGCTTCTGCATTGTTAGATAGATATGGCTCTATCGTTAATTATATTGAAGAAGATGGATTTGCCATTGCTGAAAAAGTGTACATGATTATTGAAGGTGCTACATTAACAAGCTCTGCAAAAACAACTGGTATAGGCATTATGGAACTTTCTACCGCATTTGATAATTTAAAACCAGATATGGTATGTACGATTGGTGATAGGTTTGAAACTATGGCAACAGCAATAGCAGCTAGTTATATGAATATTCCGTTGGTACATATCCAAGGTGGTGAAGTAACGGGTAATATTGACGAGAAAGTAAGACATGCAATATCTAAATTAGCTGATTTACACTTGGTTTCTAATGAGGATGCCAAACAACGGTTAATCAAAATGGGTGAATATGAAAACAAAATTTACATAACCGGTTGCCCAAGTATTGATATTGCCAAACAAGTAAATGACAATCCAGCATTAGATTTCGACCCATGTGAAAAATATGGTGGTGTAGGTAATTACATTAATCCAAATGAACCGTATTTAGTTGTAATACAACATCCTGTTACTACAGAATTTAGTGAGGCAAAACAACAAGCTGAAACACTTATTCAAGTATTGAGTGAAATCAATATGCCAACTTTTTGGTTTTGGCCAAATCCAGATGCAGGTAGTGATGGCACAAGCAATGCCTTACGCTCATTCAGAGAAGATAATAGAGATAATAAATTTAGATTTTTTAAAAACATGGAAGGCCATGATTTTTTAAAATTATTATATCATAGCCAATGTTTAATTGGCAATAGCAGTGTGGGTATTAGAGAATGTTCTTATCTTGGAGTGCCAGTTGTAAATGTGGGAACACGCCAAAATAAAAGATTGCGAGGTAATAATGTTATGGATACCAATTATGAGATTCAAAATTTAAAATCAACTATTTTGTCGCAATTAAGTCACGGTCAATATCCATCAGAAAATATTTATGGCAATGGCAGTGCAGCAAAAAAAATAGCAGATGTTATTGCATCTTCAAACCCCAATATAAAAAAAGTTATTAGTTATTAGTTATTTGATTTTAAAAA
>JABMMZ010000034.1 GCA_013205405.1 Bacteroidota bacterium
AATAAAATATTGAATGTAAAGCAATGCTTTTTTATCAATATTATTATGATTAAATTTCTAATACAATCGATTAGTAAAAAATATGCCTATATTTTATCTAATGCCTGCTCAATATCTTCAATTAAATCTTCAATATCTTCTACCCCAACACTTAATCGCAGCAAACCATCAACAACACCTGCCTTTTCTCTTTCTGCTTTAGGTATGCTTGCGTGGGTCATAGTGGCTGGATGGTTAACTAAACTTTCAACACCTCCCAAACTTTCTGCTAATGTAAATATTTTTACATTGGTTGCAAATTTCATGGCAGCGTCAAAATCATCGCCTTTTAATGTAAAAGATACCATACCTCCAAAACCACGCATTTGTTTTTTAGCTATTTCATGTCCGGCAGAATCTTCAAAACCAGGCCAATAAACTTTACCAATTTTAGGATGATTTCGTAAATATTCAGCTACTAATTTTCCATTTTCACAATGGGCTTTTACACGCAGATGCAATGTTTTTATACCACGTATTACTAAAAAACAATCCATAGGGCCAGGATTAGCGCCACAACTATTTAAAATAAAAAATAAGCGTTCGTGTAAGGTATCATCATTTATTATTAAAGCACCCATTACCACATCACTATGGCCGCCCAAATACTTAGTTGCACTGTGCATTACAATATTAGCACCAAAATCTAAAGGATTTTGTAGATATGGCGAAGCAAAAGTATTGTCGATTGCCAGGAGTAAATTATGTTTTTTAGCTACAGCAGAGACCGCTGCTATATCTACTATTTTTAGCGTAGGATTAGTTGGTGTTTCTGCCCATATCAACTTGGTATTAGCATTTATGTATTGTTCTATATTGGCAGCATCATACAAATTAATGTAATGAAACTTGATGCCAAAAGGCTCGTAAATTTTAGAAAACATACGGTAACTACCTCCGTATATATCATCACCTGTTATTACCTCATCACCAGGTTTTAGGAGTTTTATAACTGCATCAATAGCTCCCATTCCACTGCTGAAGCAAATGGCATGTTTACCATTTTCTAAAGCCGCTAAATTATTTTCTAATTGGGTGCGTGTTGGATTTTTACCTCGTGCATAGGCATACCCTTTGTGCTGTCCGGGATAATCTTGCACATAAGTACTGGTTTGAAAAATAGGAGTCATTATGGCTCCTGTAGTTGGATCAAATTCTATGCCTGCATGTAAAGCCTTTGTTGCAAATTTCATTTTGCAAAAGTAATAAAAATGGTATTGGTATATTAAACAATTTAAAAGAATAAGAACTTGTTAATAAATTATAAAATTTTGCCTCAAGCAGGCAACCTTAATTTTTTCAATCTATTATTTACACTAATTCTAATGAAAAAATAAAGAAAAATGAGTAAAAAAAAAGACAACAAATCGAAAACTCTTTTGTTAAATAATTATTAAGTATAATGAAAACCAAAACTACCTATTTTTCAGAAAATGATATTTTGCAAATGGAAAAACTTTCAAGAATTGCATTTATGAATTCGCTTAGCGGATTTAAAAGCGCTTCATTGATTGGCACTATTGACAAAGAAAAAAACACCAATCTTGCTATTTTTAGTTCAGTTGTTCATCTTGGCTCTAATCCTGCTTTAATTGGATTTATATCTAGGCCGGGTGGATTAAGTAGACATACTTTTGATAATATAATGGAAACAAACTGTTTTACTGTTAATCATATTCACAAGGATAATTATAAGCAAGCCCATCAGACTTCTGCCAGATATCCTAAAAATGTATCTGAATTTGATGCTACTGAAATGACGAAAGAATTTGGCGAGGTAATAGTTGCACCGTACGTAAAAGAATGCAAAATAAAATATGGATTAATATTTGAAGAAAAACATTATTTAAAGATTAATGGAACCATTTTAGTAATTGGCAGAGTAGTAGAAGTTATTATTCCTGAAAATTATTTATTGCCCAACGGAGCTATAGCAATTGAAAAAGCCGAAACGGTTACTATTTCAGGATTAGACACCTATCATTCTAGCAAAAAATTAGCTCAATTAACATACGCTAAACCAGACAAATTGCCACAGGAAATTATTTAAAATTAAGATGGAAAAGCAGGATATAAATATAGTTTGGTATAAACGCGACTTGCGATTTACCGATCATGAACCTCTATTTTTTGCCCAACAATCTCAGCTACCACTTTTATTAGTTTATATCTTTGAACCCTCTGTAATGGCTTATCACGATAGTGATGTGAGGCATTGGCGTTTTGTTTACGAATCGTTAATGGATATGAACAGCAAACTAAAAAGTTTCGGAAGCCAAGTTTATTTTTTTCAAAATGAAGCTGAAACAGTATTTGAAATCCTTATAAAACATTTTAATATTATAAATATTTTTTCATCAGAAGAAATAGGGAATAAAATAACCTTCGACCGTGACAAGGCCATGAAAATATTATTTAAAAAAAATAATATTAAATGGAACGAATACCAAACAAATGGGATAATTCGCAGACTAAAAACGCGCAAAGAATGGGAAAAACTTTGGAAAACTCAAATGACTTTAATTCCTAAAAATGCTGACCAAAAAAATTTTAATTTCATTCCTTTGGATATTAAAATATACGGTTTGATTAAAGGCAAAAAATTAGACTCAGAAATTACTGCCAGAAATAAAAATTTTCAAGAGGGTGGAGAATATTGGGCTTGGCGGTATTTAGATAGTTTTATAAAAGAACGGCATCCAAATTATAGCAAACATATTAGCAAGCCACATTTAAGCAGAAAAGGATGCAGCCGCTTATCACCTTATTTAGCTTATGGCAATATAAGTATGCGTTTGTTATACCAGTATACTATGCAAAATTATAATACGTCTGTAAACAAAAAAGCCTTGTCTAATTTCATTTCTCGTTTACATTGGCACTGTCACTTTATTCAAAAATTTGAAGATGAATCACGTTATGAATTTGAAAACATTAACCGTGCTTACAACCAATTAATAAAGCCAAAAAACGAAATTTATATTAAAGCTTGGCAAGAAGGTAAAACAGGCATTCCGCTTGTAGATGCTTGTATGCGCTGCTTAGTTACTTCTGGTTACATCAATTTTAGAATGCGGGCATTGGTAGTTTCTTTTTTTGTTTTTAATCTTTGGCAAGATTGGCGTGAGATGCATTTTTTAGCCCGTCAATTCTTAGATTACGAACCAGGTATACATTATCCTCAATTGCAAATGCAGAGTGGTACAACAGGCATTAATACAATAAGAATTTATAATCCTACAAAAAATTCTGAAGACCACGACCCAGAAGGTGTATTTATTAAAAAATGGGTTCCAGAACTTTTAAATATACCCTCTATTCTAATTCATGAACCGCATAAGCTTACATTAATAGAACAAAAACTTTACTGTTGCGAAATTGGTGTTCATTATCCAGCACCTATAGTGGATGTAGATAAAACAAGAAAAGTTGCTATTGATATAGTATGGAATTATAGAAAAAATGATGGTGTAAAAACCGAAGGAAAACGTATTTTAGCAAAACATGTAAACAATCCTAAATCCCATTTAACTGTTAAGAAAAAAACCACCCAACCGAGCTTATTATGAATACTTTTTTGAAAGCAAAATGGCAGAATTTAATAATGGCTAATTATGAGATTGAACCCTCCTATTTATTACCATACTTGCCAAATGGTGTTGAATTAGATTATTTTAATGGTAAGGCCTATATAAGTTTGGTTGGATTTTTATTCAAAAACACTTCCATCTTTAACATACCCATCCCCTTTATGGGCACTTTTGAAGAGGTTAATCTCCGTTTTTATGTAGTTCGAAGAGTTGATAATGAAATAAGACGTGGCGTTGTTTTTATAAATGAAACTGTACCCAATAAACTTGTAGCATGGGTAGCAAATAAATTATACAAAGAACATTACACAGCTATTCCAACTCAGCACAAATGGCTAATAAGCCATGATAGTAAAGGAATTAAATATCAATGGAAAGTAAAATCGAAGTGGAATAGTATAATGGTGAATGCTTCTAGTGAAAAGCAAAAAATTAAAAAAGATAGCATTGAGGCATTTATTTTTGAGCACTATTATGGTTATACAAAAGTAAATAATCAAAGAAGTATTGAATATAAAATAAATCATCCAAGTTGGAAAATTAATACTATAAATAATAGCGAAATAGAGTGCGATTTTGAAGCTTTTTATGGCAAAGATTTTAGAATATTAAATAACACTAAACCGCATTCCATTATGTTAGCAGAAGGTTCATCTATAAGTGTTGATTGGAAACGTGTAAGTTTTTAAATAAAATATGAAAGGTATTAAAAAAGAAAATCTGCCAAGCAAAATTTGCATAAGCTGTGATAAGCCATTTACCTGGAGAAAAAAATGGGAGAAAAATTGGGAAGAAGTAAAATATTGTAGCGATAGATGTAGAAACAATAAAACTAAATGAGTAAAACAGAAAATAGTACATTGCGTTTGATTCTTGGCGATCAACTTAATATTAATCATACTTGGTATAAATCGATAGACCATACTGTTACATACGTTTTAATGGAAATAAAAAGCGAAACAGATTATGCCCAACACCATATTCAAAAAGTATTAGGTTTTTTTGCTTCAATGCAAAATTTTGGAAACGAACTTAAAGAGAAAAAGCATCAAGTTATTTATATTAATCTAAATGACGAAAACAACCTACATAGCTTTGATAAAAATTGCGAAGCATTGATTGAAAAGTATGCATTCAAAAACTTTGAATATCAAATGCCCGATGAATACCGAGTAGATTTGCATTTAAAAAACTTTACAAATACGTTGAAAATAACTTGTAAAATTTATAATACCGAACATTTTTATAGTAATAGAGAAGAACTAGGTAATTTATTTGCTTCTAAAAAAACTTATTTAATGGAGACGTTTTATCGATATATGAGAAAAAAACATCAAGTAATGATAATAGACGGTGATAAGCCCTTGAATGGCAAATGGAATTTTGATGAAGAGAATAGAGAAAAATTGCCGAAAGCACATAAACCTATTTCTCCATTCCTTTTCAAAAATAACTTGAGTAAACTAGAATTAGAAATAAAGAAAGCTAATGTAAAAACGATTGGAACCGTAAATAGCCAAAATTTTATTTGGCCAATCAATAGAGCACAATCTTTACAATTACTTGATTTTTTTATAGAAAACTGTTTACCTTTATTTGGTACTTATCAAGATGCTATGATGCCAGAAGAATGGTCAATTTATCATGCCCGTTTATCATTTTCATTAAATATAAAACTAATCTCACCAATGGAAGTTTTGGATAAAGCTATTGAAGCGCATTCAAAAAAACCAGAAAAAATTGCTTTCAATCAACTTGAAGGTTTTGTAAGACAAATTATAGGTTGGCGAGAATATATGCGCGGTATTTATTGGTTAAAAATGCCTGATTATGCTACGCTTAATTATTTTGAACACACGGAGTCTTTACCTTCATGGTTTTGGACAGGTAAAACTAAAATGAATTGCTTAAAAAGCACTATTAATCAATCGCTTGAGTTTGCTTATGCTCACCATATTCAACGGCTAATGATAACAGGAAATTTTGCTTTATTGGCAGGTGTAAATCCTACCGAAGTAGATGCCTGGTATTTGGGTATTTATATAGATGCTATAGAATGGGTAGAAATAACAAATACCCGAGGTATGAGCCAGTTTTCAGATGGAGGAATAGTGGGTACAAAACCCTATGTAAGTTCAGCAACTTACATTCACAAAATGAGCTCGTATTGCAATGAATGCTATTATGATAAAAATAAAAAGACGGGTGACAAAGCTTGTCCATTTAATAGTTTGTATTGGAATTTTTATGATAGGCATGAAAATAAATTAGCAAAGAATCCACGTATAGGCATGATGTACAATGTATGGCGAAAAATGAAACCAAATGCTAAAGCCGAACTTTTGGAACAAGCAGAGTATTATTTAAAAAATATGAATGAATTATAAATGAAAAGATCAATAGTATGGTTTAAAACAGATTTACGCTTGCATGATAATGAAACCTTAGTGCAAGCCATAGCAAAAAGTGATGAGATTATTCCTGTTTACTGTTTTGATGTAGGCCTGTTTTCTAGAAATGCATTTGGATTTAAAAAAACAGGTAGTTTCAGAACACAATTTTTATTGGAATCGTTAATTGATTTAGATAAAAACTTAAGATTATTAGGTTCAGGATTGATAATATTAAAAGGGAAACCTGAAGTTGAAATTGCAGTATTGGCAAAAAAGTATGAGGTTAAAAAAGTATTTTCAAAAAAAGAGGTAGCACATGAAGAAATAACCCTTCAGTCGTTAGTTGAAAAAGAATTATGGAAACAAAATTGCTATTTAGAAACATATAGCACTGGCACTTTATATTATGCCCAAGACTTACCTTTTGCACTAAAAGATATTCCTGATATATTTACTAAATTTAAAAAACGATTAAAACAAGATTCAGAAATAAAAAATGCAATTGATAAACCTTTAAAAATAAATTCGCTAACAATTGAACCAATGGTATTGCCTAGTTTTGAAGAACTTGGTGTACCAAAATTAAAAATAGACAAGCGAGCCGCTATATCATTTATTGGAGGCGAATCGGAAGCCTGGAAACGATTAAATTATTATTTTTTTGAAACAAAATTTCTGTCTCAATACAAGGAAACACGCAACGGACTTATTGGGTCCGATTACTCTACAAAGTTTTCGGCATGGTTAGCTTTGGGATGTATTTCTGCAAGAAGTATTTATTCGGAAATAAAGAAATACGAGAAAGAAAATACTGCTAATGATTCCACTTATTGGTTAATATTTGAATTGCTATGGAGAGATTATTTTAGATTTATGATGAAAAAACATCAGCATAAATATTTTTTACAAAATGGAATCAACCCTTTAGATATTGGTTTAAATACGCACAACTCTAATTTATTTGAAACTTGGCAAAATGGAAAAACAGGTGTAGATTTTATAGATGCCAATATGAATGAATTAAAACTTACAGGATTTATGAGTAATAGAGGAAGACAAAATGTAGCCAGTTATTTATGTAATAATTTAAAATTGGATTGGCGATATGGAGCTGCCTATTTTGAGGAACAACTTATAGATTATGATGTTTGCAGTAATTGGGGGAATTGGGCCTATTTGGCAGGAGTAGGCAATGACCCAAGAGCAAACAGAGAATTTAATATTGAAAAACAGGCCAACGATTATGATAAAAATAGAAAATATAGAAACTTATGGTTGAGCAAAATTTAATTTGTGAATACAGCGGATTGCCTTCATTGGCATGGTATTTAAGCGAACAAGAAAAGAAAGAAGCGGTAATGCTTATTAATAGAAATTTTACTTTTAATATGCATGATACCGATAGAATTATTCAAATGGCTTGGGAAGACCGAACACCATTCGAGGCTGTTGAATTTCAATTTGGATTAAAAGAAAAAGATGTTATTGAATTTATGAGAAAAAATTCTTTGCCCTCCAGTTTTAAAATGTGGAGAAAGAGAATGAAATCGAGAAAAACGAAGCATTCAAGTTTGAGAAATTCTACTACCGTCCGTTTTAAATGCAGTAGACAAAGAGGTACTGGAAATAAAATATCTAAACGATGAATAAATTATTTTTATAATTCACTGATTTAAATATTATTAATTTAAAACAAAAAGAAAAACGAATTGTTATTAAAATTAATAAATTAATATAAATGCTTAAAAAATTTACGATTACAGACAAACTTCTATTCATTTCAGCCATTTCATCATTAATATTCTCAGAGGTTCTCTATTTTCAAGGTGAAAAAACAGATGCTACTTTTATAGGCATATGGGTTCCTTCAATTCTTGCATTTGGTATTTATCTGAAACTAATACAAAATTCTCAAAATGGTTAATTTAATACCATACTTTACCTCATTAATTATGCTACTTTTTGGTGTTGCTTTTGCTATTGCAATAAACAAAGGAAACAAAGATCAATACAAATAATTAAATACTAATATTTCCAGATAGCTACTAAAGGCATTACCCTTCCTCTTCCAAAAGATTTGCTTGTAATACGAAGAATTGGAGGTGCCTGAAAACGTTTGTATTCATTGCGATTTACCATATTTATTACATGTTCTACAACCTCATTTTCAAAACCTTGAGCTATAATATCGACCTTACTCTTTTTACCTTCAATATATTGTTTCAAAATAGCATCTAATATATCGTATTCCGGAAGGCTATCGCTATCTTTTTGATTTGGCCGAAGTTCTGCACTTGGGGCTTTATAAATAATTGAATTAGGAATAATTTCATTTTCTTTATTTATCAATTTACACAATGCATAAACATCTGTTTTATAAACATCGCCAATAACACTTAAACTGCCACACATATCGCCATACAAGGTTGTATAACCAACACTCATTTCGCTTTTATTGCTTGTATTGAGTAAAATATCTCCAAATTTATTGCTATATGCCATCAATAAAATTGCACGACTACGAGCTTGCAGATTTTCCTCAGCTACATTAAAAGGAAGATCTTTAAACAAAGGTTTTAAAGTTTCCTCATAACTATTAAAAATATTTTTTATTGGTATAATTTGATAGGGATTGCCTAAATTTTTAGATAATTGTAATGCATCTGTAACGCTGCCATCGCTGCTAAATTGTGATGGCATTAAAATAGCTGTTACATTTTGGGCTCCTAATGCTTTGCTAGCCAATGTTTGCACCAAAGCTGAATCAATACCACCTGAAGAGCCAAGAATAGCTTTGGTAAAACCCATTTTGTTGAAATAATCTTTTATACTAAAAACTAAGGCTTGATGCAAGGTTTCTATTTTATCATCATCGGCTACTGTAATTGGTGTATATTGTTTTTCAGTATTATAGTAGGCAATACACTCTTCAAAATCAGGTAATTGCAATACTGTTTCACCTTTGCCATTTAAAACCACACTATTGCCATCAAAAATTAAATCAGTATGAGCTCCTACCTGATTCACATAAATTAAAGGTAAATTAAAGCCTTGACACTGATTTTGCAAAATATGCATGCGTGTATTGCGTTTGCCTAAGTTGTATGGCGATGCAGAAATATTAATTAATAAAGCAGGATTTAAGGAATTTAAATTCTTGAGAGGATCTGTTAAATAACTAAATTCATCCATTTCGTCCCATAAGTCTTCACATATTGTAATAGCTGTTTTTATTCCATTTATATCAATAATTTCAAATACATCATTACTCTGAAAATAGCGTGATTCATCAAACACATCGTAAGTTGGTAATAAGGTTTTATGAATAGTTTTTATTACTTGGCCATTTTGTAAAACACAAGCTGCATTATATAATTTACGCCCTTTAGCATTATTATTTGCAATTGGGCAACCAACAATAGCAGTTATATTTTGAGTGTGTTCTGTTATTTTATGTAAAGTTTCCTTACATTTTTCAATAAAATGAGGATAATCTAACAAATCATCTGGAGGATAACCACAAACAGCTAGTTCGCTAAATACAATAAGGCTCGCACCTTCGGTGCGAGCCTTATTGATAGTTTCAATTATTTTGTTACTATTACCAGAAAAATCGCCTATGGTATAATTTAATTGTGCTAACGCAATATTCATTCAGGCAATTATTTTAGAATTTAAAAGAATACGCCTAACTCTAACCCAAATACATTATTGATTACTTTAGATTTTTTATCATTGCTTATATCTGTAAAGCCATTATTAAATCTTAAACCACCATAAAAACTTGTATTACCAACCAATCTATACTCTATTCCAGCACCCAATATCATGGATGCACGCAATACATTGATATTATCTTCGTGTTCTTTAAAATCATATTTATCATTATCGCCTGAGTTTGGAATATATTTTTCAGAAATAGGATACGGAGCAGAAAGATCAACTGGAGTAGCAGTGGTAGTAACTTGATTGCCAATTATAAAACCTGGTGCAACACCTATTTGTCCCCAATAGCGCATGCCACCAATTTCATTGGTTCTGAATTTAAATATTAGAGGAATTTCAATATATTTTAAATTATATTTATAAGAAATTTTATTATACGTATTGGCAACTCCTGCTATATTTACTGAACCTGTGGAAGTATCCTTCAATTTATAAGAATTATTCATTGATGTAACATTAATTTCTGGAGTAAAAAAATAATTGTCGGCTATTTTAATATCTGCCATTAATCCAAAAGAAAAACCAATTCCACTACCCTGTTTTTGAATATTAGAAGTTTTTGATTTAGTCCAGTCCAATCCTGGTATGATTTTAAATCCAATTCTAAAATCTCTATCGTCTTGACCGATAGCGTTTTGCATTAAAAAACATGCTGACACTAATAAAAGTATATTTTTAATCGTTCTATTCATAAATTATTATTTTATTTGCATACAAAAATGAAAAAAAAAATTGGATTATTCACTACTTTGTTTAGTTTATTTATTATCGTATTGTGTACAAGTTGTAATCACAATAGATTAGATGTAGATATTTCAGAAATCAAAGTTGAATTGGAAGTACTAAGAATGGAAGAAGATATATTTGAAAATAAACTCAATACTCCAGCTGAATTTACTAAAAAGTATGGTACATTCGTTAATGATTATTCCATGGGGATATTAGGTTTTACAGGCAATGATTCTATGGCTTTTGAACAATTAATGATGTATAAAACCGATCAGAATGTATTAAAAATAAACAAAGCGGTTCAAGATCAATTTGGAGATTTTAAACCTCAAAAAGATGAACTTACTAAGGCTTATCAATATTTTAAATTCTATTTTCCCAATATTAAAATACCTAAAATTATTACATTTATTGGATTTAGAGATGGATTTAGTTTGTATACTAATCCTGTGGGTGAAGGTTATATTGGTATAGCTACAGATATGCACTTAGGCAAAGATTTTAAACCATACGAGTTTGCAGGCTTAGAACAATTTTGGCGTAAAACATGTATTCCTCAAACCATTGCCACAAACCACATGATGGCCCAAGCCAATGATTTGTTTATTAGTTCTAATAAGTCGGAAACATTTTTAGATGAAATAATATATTTTGGTAAATTACTTTACTTCTTGGATGCCACTTTACCTGAGATAGAAGACCATATTAAAATTGGATTAACCAAAGAGGAATTTGAATGGTGTAAGCAGCAAGAGCATGATATTTGGACCTATATTGTACGCGAAAAATTATTGTATGATACTGATAAGAAAAAATACAGCAAGCTGATGGATGAAGGACCAAAAACAGTACTTGAAGGCGTGCCAGAAGGCGCTCCAGCTAAACTGGGCAGATATATAGGTTGGATGGCCGTAAGACAATTAATGACAGAAAATGAAGACATAAGCCTGCCAGATTTAATGAAAAATTCAGATGCTAAAGGATTATTGCAACAAAGCGGATACAAGCCATAAATTCAGTAACTTTGTATATGGATAATAAAAAAATTATAGCTTTTTTCTGTTGTATTTTAGTAAATCAACTTTTTGCTCAAATAAATTTTTCTGCTTCCTACAATAATAATTCTACTATTTATTATTCGAATAGACCGAATGATGATGATGATAAAAATTTAATTGGAATGCATGGTTTTGCCCTCGATTTTGGTGAAAAACAATACAATGACAACCGTAATTATTTAACTTTTTCTTATAATTGGGCAAAACAGAATTCGGATAAAATGGTGACAATGTATGCTGAACAAAATAGTAATATTTTATATGATAGAACAGCACCATTTCCTGAAATAAGTAATTCTTATCCATTCCCTATTTACATTGCATATGCAAAGAAAGATTTTAATTACCAAAATACTTATGCCATAGTTAATATCGGTTTTAAAAGACTGTGGCGTTTAAGTAAAAAATCTGAACCTAAACTTAAACATTATATTGGCTTTAATGCCGGTTTTAATGAATCCACCAATGCCTTATTGGTTAAACATGTAGAAGCTAAAACAGGCAAATATGAGAAGAGATATAATGAAAGTTTTTTTGGAGGATTTAGTTATATGAATGAAATAAAATTAAACAATCGGTTTGCGTTTAATTCTAATATTGATTTTAGTTTAAACAACAATATTTTACCTGCCGCCAATATTTCAATAGGCTTGCGTTATTATTTTAAATTTACAAGTAATTTAAACGTTCCCAACTAAAGTTTCAAGTAGTTGTTGTTTTACATTTTCATTCACAGAAAATAGTGGTAAACGGACAATATTTTTACAAATACCTTGTGCTTCCAATAAAACCTTGATACCACTCGGACTGCCATCTGCAAATATTAAATTCATTGCATCTAACAATTCATAATGTAGTTTTTTAGCCAATTCAAAATTGCCATGTAAAGCAGCGCTTATCATTGTGCTAAATTTTTTAGGATACCCATTTGCCATTACACTTATTACACCATCCATACCCATAGCTATAAAAGGCAAAGTAAACGCATCATCGCCACTTATAACGCTAAAATTAGTAGGTCTGTGTTTTAGTATCTCCATACATTGGCTAAAATTACCGCTCGCTTCTTTGGTTCCAAAAATATTAGAATGCTCAGCTAATTTCAAGGTTGTTTCTACACTAATATTACTGCCTGTTCTACCTGGCACATTGTAAATAATGATAGGCAAAGGACTGGCATCTGCCAACATTTCGTAATGCGCTATAATGCCATTTTGATTTGGTTTATTGTAATACGGACTTACACTTAACACTGCACTAATTCCTTCAAAAGACTGCGTTTTTAAAGTATTAACAAGGTTTAAAGTATCATTTCCTCCAACACCTAATATTAAAGGTAAACGGCTGTTATTGGCCTCTTTTATACAATTTATTATAAGCTGTTTTTCGGCAGGAGATACCGTGGCTGTTTCGCCTGTGGTGCCTAATATTACTAAATAATCGGTGCCATTATCTATTTGAAAATTGACTAATTTTTTCAATCCATCAAAATCTATTGAAGAATCTGCATTGAAAGGCGAAACCAATGCTACACCTGTTCCTTTAAATTGTTGTGAAATATTGTGTGCCATTATTTTTATCTAGTGTATTTTTTTTAAATGCTTCCCTATTTCTATTAAGTAATTTTCTAGCAAATCAGCACCATTAGGCTTTATCATTAATTCATAAAAATGGGTATCGCTTGCATCTATATAAGGACCTATTCTAAATTTTGCCTGTGTAAAAGCTGCTAAAGTGATTAATAATTTGTGTTCTTTTAAACATCCATTAATAAATATATCAAAGGGTTTTGCTAAATTTTTTTTTAATTCTACTCCTTTAGGAACTTCAAAAAAAGAAAAATCAGCTTTGCTTGCCAATTGGTACAATTCATTTGGCTGCATAACAGGCGTTAATTTTTTAATTGGATGATAAGCCAAAAAAGTTATTGCCTTTCCCATTTGCCTTAATTCATGTCCAAAAGTTTTAAGTTCTTCTATTTCTTGTTTTGGTTGTGTTGCATCCCAAACTATTAATACCGAATCTATTATACTAAAGTTTTTAGCCATTCGTTTTGATTGGCTTTGCTTACTTTTTGCTATTAATGATCTTAAGTTCAATCTTAGGGTAATATTATGCAGCAAACCTACATATTTTTTTTAGCTATTGAAGGTAATTCTTTAAAAAAAATTAACGCAACAAATGAAAAGTACCTTTAATGTTATACTTTTTATTATCAGAACCCATTGCACTCAAATGATAAAGATAAACTTCTTGTTCGCATATTTGACCTTTAAATTTACCATCCCATTTCTCCATGCAGTTAGTAGTTTCAAATAACAGTTCTCCCCATCTATTAAATTTTTCATCATTATTTAAAAGGCATGTACCTTAGTCCCAAATAAAACTCAATTCCACGCGTAGGACCCCAATTAAAAGAAGTATCAAAATATTGACTAAATGGATTTTGCCAACTTACAATTGGTTTAGATTGTCTGAAATTAAAGATATTTTCACAGCCAGTATATATTTCTAATTTTTTCCAGCTTTTTGTTACTTGTGCACTAACAGTATAATAGGCTTTAGAATATTTAGCTTGTTTAAAAATATCGGGATTATTATCTGTATTGGGTAGTTCTTGCTTACCAAACCAGTGTGCATTAACATCTGCTCTCCATTTTTTATTCTTAGGCAAATAAGACAAGGCTATTAGAAACTTATGTTTAGAAATAAAAGGTAGGTTAACTTTTAAATTATTTTCAATCCTATAAACATCTAAATAATTGTAGGCAATTTTTACTTCAATTCGTTTAATTAGCTTTGCATTAATATCTGTCTGAAATCCATTTGAAACAGAAGTTCCCTCAAAATTTGCAATTACAGCTTTTGTAGATATGGTATTATAGTCGGGAAAAAACTGATTCTGAAAGCGGGTTTGGTATATGTCAAAAGTAAAAAAGCCTTCCAATTTTTTTAATTTGTATTTTTTCAAAAAATTAACGCCATAATTAACTGATTTTTCAGGTTTTAAGGCTTCCTTAAATATTATATCCCTTGAACTTACTAACAAACCTATATTTTCAGAAAATAAATTGACTGTTCGCCAACCTGTACCTATTGAAGCTCTTATTGTAGCTTTTTCGCTAATGTCATACTTTAACATACTGCGAGGTGTAATTTGGTTGCCGAATTTATTGTGATTATCTATTCGTAATCCAGTAATCACAGTAAAAATACCTCCTCGAAGTGATGCTGTATTTTCTATAAATGCACCAGCAATAGTTTCATTTTTTATGTAGCTCCCAGTATAGGTTCTTTTTAAAAAAGTGTCTGTAAATGAAATAGTTTCAGGTAAATAAAAATACCTGTAACTAATACCTGTTTTAATTTCATGATTTCTATGCCATTGCCATTCATATTGTGCATTCAAATAATAGTTTTTTTGATGGGCTTTATAATTTACTGTACCAAACCATGAAGTTTGATTTTGCATAACACTTGACGCAATAAACGTTATGTGCTTATCATCATTAAATTTATAACTTGTTTTGGTATAAAATTCCGCTTGCTGATAATTTACTTTTTGTCCATAAATTTGTGTGCTTCCTAAATCCCTATTGACATCAAAATTTACTTGACCTCCTATTCTTTGTTCCCATAAATAGCGAATGCCCAACATACTGCTAAGTCCTTTTTTAGTGTCATCGCCATATTTTATTTTATCAAAAATCATATACCGCTGAAGCTTTGGTAAATCTAAAAATCCGTCTTGGTCTTTATCCCATTTTTGAGCAGGTTGGACAGTTTGCAATGAAACCAAATTTGAAATTTTTTTCTTTTCGAAACGATAATTTAGATTGTGTTGATTCTCTCCAAAACTATTAATGTAATTATTCAATAATAATCTATCGCCTTTATTCGGAGCCTTTGTAACAACATTAATTTGACCTACCATACTTTCAAATCCTTGCAGTACTGAGTTAGTGCCTTTAGCTACATAAATATTATCAACCAATGTGCCTGAAATACTGCTAATACCATAGGTAAAAGTTAAACCCTGTACTAAAGGCATTCCATCAATTAGTACTTGGTTATAAACGCCTGATAAACCTAAAATTCTAAGCTCTTTTGAATTTGTTATAATATTGGTTGTCATTGGTTGCACTGTGCCTTGAGTTTCAAAACAACCTGCCAAATCACAACAAGCTGCTTTTTTTAGTTCTCCAGATGTAATTATTTCTGTTTTAATAGTTTGTTGCCCAATGAATTGTAACTTGTCATCCTGTTTAACTGTAGCCATAAAATTAACAATACTTTTTAATTGTACTATTAAATATAACTTTTTATCAATTTTTACTGTATCTAGCAAGTAGTTTTCATGGCTTATAATTATATAATCTATTGTTGAACTATCTGTTAAAATTTGTAAATTAAAATTGCCAAAAGTATCACTAATTGTTTCAAATATTTGGTAATGTATTTTAGCATTACTAATGGCATTTTTATTCATATCTATAACCTTGCCTGTAATATTTTTTTGAGAAAACAAAAAAACAGGGACAAACAAGGTTATTATTAAAATAACTTGTTTCATGATTTAATTCTAAAAAATTAAAATATTTTAACTTTTACTTTATGAACTTTGGCATTTGGGTCTTCGCAAGTCCCAGTATTTTCAATTACTTTAATTAATTCATCTTTTGATATTTTAGAAGAATTAAAAACAATTTTAATTGAATCATCTTTAATTTTTACATTTTTTACACCACCTTTTCTATAAAGTGCTGTTTCTACCATTTTGCTATCTGTAGTGCAACCCATAGCTGTTGCTGTAAATATTGCAGTATCTAATTTTATTTTTGGTTTTGCTTTGTATGAGCATGCATTTGAGGACTTCGCTATTAGCATAAATAGCAGTATAGCAAGTATTTTATTTGCTATTAAAATATATTTTTTCATTTTTTCTGTATGGTTTAATTTTTTTGAGTAAAGTGTTTAGATGTTTGTTTTAAGTTAAATTTTAAATTCTAACTTAATTTGGGCGGTTGCCACATCTTGCCGATATACTCTGAATTAAACTGGACATTATAATAGCTGTATGTTCTTTTTTGTTTTAAGATTAGGTTATTAAACTTAATGATATTATCATGAAAAGTAAAACCACAGCATGAACCACAAGTAAAAAATGGTGAACAAAAATCGCATCCATTACTTTTATTTTCTGACTTATCATTTTTGTTATTACTGTCATCTGAACAAGTCTTGTCTTCGCAGCATGAAACTGAAGAACTCGTTGCGTTTTTCAACTCATTTATTGAAATTGATGAGCAACAAGGTTTGATTGACAAGCCCAATACAATAAATGTTAAAAATATTGAAATAAGATTCACTTACGCAAAAATAGTCTATTTTTTGATATTTTCTTGCTATTAATAAGTTCAAGTTGCATTAATAGTAAAATAATTATGCTATTAAAATAAATCCACTAAAAATCAGATTTTATGAAATTGATTTTTAGTGGCTCATGGATGGTGGAGCTTACACGGTACTGAACTAAATCAATCTAAACTCAATCACAACAAGGGTTTCATCATTTCACTTCAACCATGAGGTTGCATTTAACGCAACAGAATTAACTTCTAAACTCACTATTTCCAATGAGAAAAATTTAGAAGAAATAAAAAATCGTGTTAAATAATTTGATGATTGATGAACCTTTCAAACCCTTACCAATATTGGGTTTGAAGGGGGTTCGAGATAATCCCTACGGGTCTATAAAAGGATAAGAAACTGACCCGTTGTTCAAGTCAGTTTCAGTCCTTTTGTGGAGCTGCAGGGATTCGAACCCTGGTCCGGAGTAGGAAATGATGGCGCTTTCTACATGTTTAGCTGTAATTAATTTTAGTGCATAAAAGGGCTTACTGCACACCATTTTACACCTTAGCTTGTTGAGTAATCATTTAAGGCTACAAACACGCCTATAATGATATTTGGGTATTTCGACTACCTAATTTCAGAACCGACCCAAACTAAGGCTCTGTAGGCAGATGACAAGTGCTTAATCCTTGATTAGGCAGCCATTGCGAAGTTATTTTCGCCTCTTATTATTTTGAAAGTTGAGATTAAAGAGCCACGCTTACAATGCTCTACATGCTTACACTTCAGTTGCTCTACCCGTCAATTCCGGTCAGCCCCTTTTTTTTACAAATACTATTGATTTGTACAGCAAATTTACAATTTTTAACCCAAATTACGCATTAGAATTCGTAATGAAAGCTAAAAGTGCCATAAAATAAAGTGCTAGTGCAATAATTTAAAACGCAGAAATAGCATCGCTATTGCATTGCAAGAGATAAATCGGAGCAAGTACTTTATTTTACAGAAATTATAGGTTGTAATAGATTTCTAATCCGTATTCTGGGTTTAACAGCAATATTGTCACTAAATTTTTTTTGGCAGAAATTTTGTTTATGTTTGTATAGATATTTAATAGAAAATAAACCGTTATGAAAAAAATTATTTTTGTTTCTCTTGCAATCCTTATTTCTGGCATTTTTATGTCGGCCAATTTTGCATCAAAACCTAAACCGAAAAAGAAAGCTGTAAAAGCAAAAACAACAACTCCTGCCACTACTTCAGACAAAACATTAACATGGTACACGCCTACCGAGGGGTTTGCCAAAGCAAAAAAAGAAAGTAAAATACTAATCGTAGATGTATATACCGACTGGTGCTATTGGTGCAAAGTAATGGATAAAGAAACTTATACCAATGTAGATATTATTTCTAAATTGAATCAATATTATGTGGCCATAAAATTTAATCCAGAAAACAATGGTACCCACAAAATAAATGGAGTGGATTATAGCTCTGAAGCGCTTTTACAACTTTTAAATAAAGGTGGCCAAAATTCAGGATACCCAACTACTTTCTTTTGGAAAAAACTAAGCGACAACACTGCTATGTCTGCTTATCCTGGTTTCAGAAAACCAGATGAATTTAATGTCATTTTGAACGAATGGGTTCAAAAATAAAATTATAAAAACAACTTCATAAAAAATCCTTTCAGTTAAAAATGAAAGGATTTTTTTATATATTTTTGTGCCCATATTTTGAAACTTAATAAAAAAAATTATCCCCTTTCTGATTTAGAAATTACGGCTATGGCTGCCGAAGGCAAAGCCATAGCTAAACATGATGGTATGGTTATATTTATACCCTTTGGTGCACCGGGCGATGTGGCCGATATTCAAATATTAAAACAAAAGAAATCGTTTGCAGAAGGTAAAATTACACGTCTAATAAAAGCTTCTGATAAAAGAGTAGAACCCAGATGCATCCATTTTGGAACCTGCGGTGGTTGTAAATGGCAACATGTCAATTACGCCAGCCAATTGGCTTTTAAAGCCGACCAAGCCATGCAGGATATGCAACGTATAGCCAAAGTAGACGTAGAGGAATATTTACCCATTTTAGGAAGTGAAGAAACTTATAATTACCGCAACAAACTTGAATTTACCTTTAGCAATAAAGCTTGGGAAGAATATTTCGACAAAGAAAACCCAGGTAGAATAGCTGCACTTGGTTTTCATAAACCAGGTATGTTTGATAAAGTGCTTGATATTTCAGAATGCCACTTAGCACCAAACATGGCCAATGAAATTAGAATAGCTGTGAAAGAATATGCTATTGAAGCCAATCTAGATTTTTTTGATTTAAGACAGCAAACAGGTTGGCTACGCAACCTTATGCTGCGCAATACTATGAATGGTGAATGGATGGTTGTTATGATAGTTTCTGAAAATAGAACAGAAGATATAGAAAATTTATTTAATGCGCTTATCACAAAATTTGAGGCGGTAAAATCTTGGTGTTATGCTATAAATAGTAAACAAAACGATACTTGGAGCGATTTACCTGTAATAACTTATAGTGGTTCTGATTATTTAACAGAAAATTTTGAAGGTTTGAAATTTAAAATTCGCCCACAATCATTTTTTCAAACCAATGCCAAGCAGGCCATTAACCTATACCGTATTGCAAGAGAATTTGCAGGATTGACAGGTACAGAAAACGTTTATGATTTATATACTGGCACAGGCAGTATAGCCTTATTTGTAGCCAAATATTGCAAGCAAATAGTTGGTATTGAATACGTAGAAACAGCTATTAAAGATGCCAAAGAAAACGCCATTGAAAATAATATTACCAATGTCACTTTTTATGCTGGTGATATGAAGCATGTATTAAACAATGAATTGATAGAAAAACATGGCAGACCTAATGTTATAATTACGGATCCTCCTCGCGATGGCATGCATCCAGATGTAGTGGCTAAAATTATAGAAATGGCGCCTGAAAAAGTTGTATATGTGAGTTGCAATACTGCTACCCAGGCTAGAGATATTGCTATTCTTGGCGAGTTGTATAAAGTAACTAAAATTCAAACTGTAGATATGTTTCCGCACACCCACCATGTGGAAAGTGTAGCTTTATTAACTAAAAAATAATTTTTATAGTCCTTTAATTTTTACATAAATTTGCCAAACTAAATTTCGGGGTGTAGCGTAGCCAGGTATCGCGTCAGCATGGGGTGCTGAAGGTCGTAGGTTCAAATCCTGCCACTCCGACTTTTTTTAGTATTAATTCTTAACTAAAAACCTCTTTGTCTTTTAGCTTCATAAACAACAATGGCTGTAGCCACAGATACATTTATGCTATCTATTTTACCCAGCATAGGAATTTTAATATTTTGATTGGCAAAATTTATCCATTCACTACTCACGCCAGAGGCTTCTGTGCCCATAACAATGGCGCAACCTTGTGTATAATTTTGCAAGTGATAGTCTTTTGCTTTGTGCAAGTTTGTACAGTAAGTAACAATTTTATGTTGCTTTAACCAAGCCATTGTTTCTGCATTATTGGCTATTGCCAGAGGAACCGTAAATACTGTGCCTAAGCTACTGCGTATAACATTGGGATTATAAACATCAGATGGTAAATTACAACAAACAACGGCATCTACATTGGCGGCATCTGCTGTTCTTAAAATGGCCCCTAAATTGCCAGGTTTCTCTACTGCTTCTATAATAAGTATCAGGGGATTCTTAGGTAATTTGAGCGTCTCTAAAGTTTTTACTAAAGTTTTTGCTACCACTAAAAATCCACCTGTAGATTCTCTATAAGAAATTTTGGTAAATAAATCTTTACTTAAACTAATGAATTCAGCCCCAGGATATTTTCTTTCAATTTTAATTAAAAGGTCATTATTAGCCAGCTCCTTTAAAAAGAAAATAGTTTGAAATTCAATTCCAGCCACCATAGCCATTTCTATTTCCTTTTCTCCCTCTATGGCTGTTAAACCTAAATATTTGCGTACCTTAGATTTTTCTAAACTTTGCAAAATCTTAAATTTAGTGTTGGCACTGCTTGATATTTCTAAAAAATTTTTGATTTATTTAATATTTAAAAAGGTTTGTACAGATTGGCTAAAAATTTTATTTTTATCACTGTTGGAGATATTCATGTTTTCTTCAATAAATTTACCATGTTCCAAATCGCCCAAAGGAAAAGGATAATCGGTGCCATAACAAATTTTATCGGCTCCGAATAAATCTAACAAATACTCAAAAGATTTGCTATCATGTGTAATACCATCTACCCAAAACTTTCCAATATAATCTTTCGGATTTTTTACATCATTTAAATTTACCAAATCTGGACGTACGCTCCAACCCTGCGCTATTCTGCCCAATGTAAAAGGAAATGAACCGCCAGCGTGTGCAAACATAACTCTCAATTTAGGAAATTTATCAAACACACCCCCAAATATCATACTGCAAATAGCTCTGCTGGTTTCGGCAGGCATACCTACCAACCATGGCAACCAAAATTTTTGGGTGAACTCCTCTCCCATCATTTCCCAAGGATGTATGAACAAACACATATCCAAACTCTCTGCAGCCGCATAAAATGACATAAATGAATCGTCATCTAAGTTTACCTTATTGATATTAGACCCCATTTGTACACCAGGAATTCCCAGTGTTTTTAACCGTTCTAATTCTTTAATGGCTAAAGGTATATCTTGCATAGGCAAGGTACCTAAGCCAATAAATTGACTACTATAATCTGATTGAATTTTAGCTATATGATCGTTTAAAAACTGCGACCACCAAGCGGTATCTTTAGGCTTTGCCCAATAATTAAATAAAACAGGTACCGTACAAAGTACCATTTTGTCGACATTATTAGCAGCCATATCCCATAATACCGCTTCAGGATTAATACAATTCTGTTCTACAGTTCTAAAAAATTTACCATCGTCTCGCAGCATATTTACAGCACCTGTTTTTTCAATATGTTCTAATTGAATAAAACCTCCATAACCAAATTTGTATTTCAAATCGGGCCAATGCGAAGGCATAATGTGTGCATGGCAATCTATTTTCATTGAAGCGCAAAAATAGTAAAATAAACCAAGTTTTGAATTTTCAACAAAAAACTTGTACGTTTGAAAAAATATTGGATTTATCCATTTCATGAAACTAGCAAGCGATTATACCAAGCATATTTTTTGTATTGAAGGCGATTGGCACCCCGACCTGCGCCAAAAAGACACCATAGAAAGTGCCTTAAAATTTATGGAAACAGCCAGTGGTATGAAAATTAAGCACATACACCGCCATTGCAGCACCAAGCATGAGCTAGAAAACAGAATGAAAGAGTATGAACGCAATATTTATAATAAATTTAGCATTTTTTATTTAGCCTTTCATGGCGTACCCAATGGTTTAAAATTAGACAGAAAGAATATTTTGACTTTGGAAGAGTTAGGAGAAATGGCTGAAAACAAACTGAAAAATAAAATTTTGCATTTAGGCAGTTGCCAAACCTTAAATATAGATAAGCGGTATATCAAAAAACTATTGAAACGCACAGGTGCCCTTTGTATCAGTGGATTTAAAAAAGAGGTGCCCTTTGTAAGTTCTACTATTTTCGATGTTCTGTATTTTGAAATGTGCCAATACTACAAAAAAATGGATGTAGTAGAAAAGTACATGAAACAATATTATGGCAAATTGATGAAAGAATTAGAATTTATAATGGTTTACGAGTAGTGTTTTATTTATGAAGTCAATCACGAATAGAATTTTAATTCTAATACTTTAAAAGTATATTAAGGGCAATTCTTTTCAATATTTTAATGGGGTAAATTAACTAAATACAATCAAATAAATTACTCTTTATATATTAATTCCCTTTACATACTTATTATTACTTATATTGTTCTTTATAATTAATTTTTGTAAATCAATTGTCTTTTTATAAGTGAAAATTATTTATTAAAATAAAACCTACAAACAACATATTAAAATTAAACTAAATAACGAACTGCTTTAATATTGGGAGTGTTTATAATATTTTATAAACAGTAATAAGAGTTAATAAAGGTGACATGCTGAAGTGTAGCGAAACGAAGCGTATCACCTTTTAAATAAATGCTCTGATATTTTTTTTTAGTAGGGAAAATCATTCACCTCAATTCCTTATTTTCGCATTCATATTTAATGTTAAAATAAAATGTTTAAAAAATTACCCCTAATTGCCTTTTTATTGCCTTTATGTTTAAGTGCGCAAGTATCTAATTATAAAGACTATTGGAAAAATAGAAAGCCTAATGCCGCTTATTGGCAGCAAGATGTGCATTATACCATAGATGCATTAATAGACGATACCAAAGATGAAATAACGGGCACAGAAACACTAGAGTATTTTAACAATAGTCCCGATGAATTAACCACTGTTTATTTTCATTTATACCAAAATGCTTTTCAACCAGGCAGTTATGCCCAAGCTTTGGAAGTAGAAAACGACCAAGCAACTACTTTTGGTAAATACGAAGCTTTAAAAATGGGCACTGTAATAGAAGAATTAAAAATAGCAGGTGAAATAACAGCATACAAAATTGATAATACCATCCTTATTGCTCAACTTAAAACTCCACTAAAACCAAACGAAAGTATCACTTTTAACATTAAATTTAAAACCTATTGGGACAATGGCAGTATGCGCAGACGTTTTAAAACATTTACCCCCGATGGTATTAATAAACATTTTGATGGCGTGCATTGGTATCCACGTATATGTGTTTACGATAGAAAATTTGGATGGGAAACAGACCAACATTTAGGCAAAGAATTTTATGGTGACTATGGGGTTTACGATGTTAAATTAACTTTTCCTAGTAAATATGTTTTAGAAGCCACTGGTGCATTGCAAAATGAGAGTTCGGTTATGCCCGCAGATTTAAGAAAAGCATTGGATATTGAAAATTACTCCAAAATAATTACAAACGATAAAGGACAAAAACAAATTATACCAAGTGGTTATAAATTCAAAACGCCAATAGAAGGCACAAAAACATGGATTTATCATGCTGAAAATGTGCATGATTTTGCTTTTACTGCCGACCCAACCTACCGTATTGGAGAAGTAATATGGAATGGTATAAGATGTATAGCCTTAGCACAAGAACAAAATGCACCCTATTGGCGCCCAACGGCTCAATTTGTAGCCGATGTAGTGTCTATTTATAGCAAAGATATTGGTATGTATGGTTATCCAAAAATAGTGGCTGCAGATGCCCGCGATGGAATGGAATACCCTATGATAACCTTAAATGGTGGCAACTGGCCTGGTCATCAATATGTTATTGCGCATGAAGTGGGACATAATTGGTTTTTTGGTATGATAGGCAATAATGAAACCTATAGAGCTATGATGGACGAGGGTTTTACCCAGTTCTTAACTTCGTGGAGTATTAAAAAAATTAATAATATTTCTATGCATGCTAACACTTATGACGAAGGTGCTGTATACAATGGATACCTAACCGATGCGCTTAATAAAAACGATGCGCAATTAAATACCCATAGCGATGATTTTACTTCGGCACTAGGGCATGGCGGTGGCTATAGACATGTTTATTACAAAACAGCCACTATGTTGTATAATTTACAATATACCTTAGGCGATGAGTTATTTTTAAAAGCCATGCAACATTACTTTAATCAATGGAAATTTGCACATCCCTATCCCGATGATTTTAGGCAATCTATTATAGACTATACCCATGTAGATTTAAATTGGTTTTTTGACCAATGGATGGAAAGTACCAAATCGATAGATTATAAAATAACCAAAATTAAAAAAATAGGTGAAACTAAAGATGGCAAGTACTATTATACTGTTAGTTTTAAACGCAAAGGCGAAATGCAAATGCCGATAGATTTTACTGTTACAGATAAATTGAAAAAGCAATATAACTTCACCATTCCAAATACCTATTTTGCTAAAAATGATGGTAAACAAGTTTTGAAAACTTGGAAAGGCTGGGGTTTATTAAATCAATCTTATACAGATACTATTATTTTAAATAACAAACTTATAATGCTTGAAATAGATACTACTAATCGCTTAGCGGATATTTATAGAATGGATAATGTAAAGATTAAAAACAATTATAAATTACCGTTAGATAAATCTTTTAACAATGGGGTAGCCAAACCAACTACTTTTAACAAACGCAACATGCAGTGGCGTCCAGATGCGTGGTTTAATGCCGTAGA
The DNA here is from genome assembly GCA_013205405.1 of Bacteroidota bacterium. Classification (GTDB taxonomy): domain Bacteria; phylum Bacteroidota; class Bacteroidia; order NS11-12g; family UBA955; genus JABMMZ01. Next base: position 25,146 of record JABMMZ010000034.1, read on the forward strand.
TGGCCTAAAAGCTGGAATAAACTATCACCACGATTATGCAAAAGTGAAACATGTATTAGATTTTACTATTTGGTATAACATCGGAATAGGGGCAGAAAAAAAATATGATACAGATACAAGAGACATTTTGAGTTATAAATTAAAATACAGTAATTTAGTAGGGAAAAATGCTTTTATTTATTGGGATACCCGAATTTTGGATGGTATTTTTTATGATGACCTAGGTTTTGAAAAAACCTTTGGAAAAGACTATATTAATATTCACTTTAAATCTATTAGTATGGTCAAAGGAAAAGGTATTTATTGGGAAAAGCCTGCTCTTGTTTCAAGAGAAGAAAAAACTAATAGTAGTGTAATGATAGATTACACCAGAAAATACAAATACTTGCATGGCAATGGCACTATCAATAGTGGTTTAAGAGGAAGTGCCCTTACCCGTGATTATGGTTTTGGCAGTTTAAAAATTGAGGTATTGAACAATAATAATTTTGGTAAATTTGAATTTAAAACACGCTTTTTCGCTACCCATATTGAGGGAACTAATATAGCGCCAGAGGTTTTGTTAAACCTATCAGGCGCTAATATGGAACAACTATTAGAAAGTAAATTTACCCGATCTCGTGGTTGGATTCCTGAAGAATGGACAGGCTATGGCACAGGGGTTAATCATTTTCAAATGGGTGGTGGTTTAAATTTAAGGGGCTATGCGGGTTATTTAGCCCCAAGTAAAGGCAGCGATGGTAATACGTATGCTTTATTTCAAGGTACTACTGGCGCTAGCGGAAGCATTGAAATAGATTTTGATCAATACTTTAGATTAAAACCAAGATTAACCAGAAATTGGCTACATATAGATGCATATTTATTTGGCGATATTGGCATTATTGGCGATTATAGAACCCCAATGACTAATGGCAACCAAGGTATTACTTCGCAAGTGAGAGCAGATGCAGGTATAGGCTCAGCTTTAAATATTTACCGTTGGGGAAAGCGCAATTTAATTAAACCATTTACACTGCGTTTTGATATGCCATTTATTTTAAATACGCCACCTTTTACCAGTAAAGGGTATATTGAAAACAGATGGGTAGTGGGCTTAGGTAGATGCTTTTAAAATAATAAAAATGAAATATAAATCAAAAATATTAAAATTAATTACCTTGGGAAGTTTTGTAATTATATTATTTGGCTGCGCCCTATGGATGTATTTTACGTATATTCACAATAAACCAAAGATACAAATTGTAACTCCTCGCACCAATAAGGAAACACAGCATTTTGATAGTTTATTGAAAACTAAGCCTAAATTTAATAAGTAAGGAATTTTCTAAAACAAAATCTTTTGACCGTCTAGTTCGTCAGCTATTACTTCGTTTGTATTTTCAGAAGGTTTTACTTCTATTTCTTCTTTTGTTATTATACCAACCTTCTCACTTAAAAGTTTTGCCGATTTAAAAGTATCATAAGTTACTTTATTACCCATAGCTTTCCATCCTTTTACTTCTATAAAATCTGCTAATTTTAAAACTTCTGTTAATTTTTCGCCTTTAGAAGTAATGGTTTTTATTTCTACTTCCGGATTGTCGTGAGTACTGGCCAATATGAGTTTGCTACTTGGTCTTTCATTGATAAATATAAACTTTTTACCTAGTGTTAAAGTTTCAATTAAAAAACGCTTAGCATAATAATTTTTAGATGATACATCGAAATGTATGCAGTTTACAGGCTGCTTTTCATGAAATTTTTGAATCAATACTAAATCATTGTTTTCATAATGGTTGGTGAGCTCATTATCCGTTAATTTATAACTACCATCTGATAAAATGGTGAGTATTTTATCCTCACTAGTAAAATTGCCAAGATACTGCCCTCTGCCATCTACATTTATTCTACCAATATCTGAATCATACCATATATCACGTCCTTTAAAGGTAGATTTACCTTTTTCTTTCAACTCTACTTTACGAATAGGATGCTTGGTTAAAGTATTGCCTTTACTGGTTCTTCCTTTAATTTCAAGATTAGTAAAATCGTACTCTATGTATTTTACCTTAGCACTTGCCATATTACTTAAGTGAATACCAATTTTTTCGGCTTCGCTGTTGTTATTGGCACTAAAATAAAGCACTTTACTTCCCGCTGTTTCCATCGTTAGATTATATTCCTTATCTCTAATAACACCCAAAACATTAAATCGCTTAATATAACTAGCTCCACTTTTACCATCGTAATAGGCTACATTATAAACCTTACGCTCATCATTTTTTCTATACACATCTACATATAATAAATCTTTACCCATAAAGGATTTATCGGTAACCTTGCTTACTATATAAGTGCCATTTTTTCTAAATGCTATTACATCATCAATATCCGAACAATCGCAAATGTAGGTATCCTTTTTAAGCCCGTAGCCAACAAAACCTTCAACATAGTTGGCATATAGCTTTTCGTTGGCTACAGCCACGGCATTGGTTTCAATTTTATCAAATAAGCGAATTTCTGTTTTACGCTCTCTGCCTTTGCCATATTTTTTGATAAGGTTTTTGAAATACTCAATAGCAAAATCTGTAAGATGCTCTAGATGGTTTTTCACCTCATCAATACCGCCTTCCAAACCTTTGATATACTCATCGGCTTTAGAAGCATCAAACTTAGAAATACGTTTAATTCTTATTTCAGGCAAGCGAGCAATATCCTCCATAGTAACTTCCCTTCTCAATAATTTTTTAAAAGGTTTTAACTTTTTATCTATGGTTTGTAATATTTCCTCCCATGTTTCACACTCCTCAATATTTCTGTATATTTTATTTTCAATAAATAGTTTTTCTAATGAACTAAAATGCCATTTATCCTCCAAGTGTCCAAGCTCATTTTCTAATTCTATTTTTAATAGATTTAAAGTATTATCGGTACTAGTTTTCAGCATTTCATTAACGCCTAAAAACAGTGGCTTATCTTCTACAATAACACAGGCATTTGGCGAAATACTAATTTCACAATCCGTAAAAGCGTATAACGCATCTATAGTCATATCGGTACTTACGCCAGGCGCTAATTGCACTTCTATTTCTACATCTTTTGCGGTATTGTCAATTACTTTTTTTATCTTAATTTTACCATTGTCATTGGCTTTTAAAATACTATCTATAATACTTTCAGTGGTAGTACCAAATGGAATTTCTTTTATTAAAACTTTTTTACCATCTGCACTTTCTATTTTAGCTCTGCAACGAATTTTTCCGCCTCTTCTGCCTTCATTGTAATTGGTAAAATCGGCCATACCACCGGTTAAAAAATCTGGTAAAATATTAGGCCTTTTACCTTTCAATATATCTATACTTGCCTCACACAACTCTATAAAATTATGCGGCATTATTTTGGTAGCCAAACCTACCGCTATACCCTCTACCCCTTGGGCAAGTATCAGTGGAAACTTAACCGGTAGTGTTACTGGCTCACGCTTTCTGCCATCATAACTAATTTGCCAAACGGTAGTTTCTTCATTAAATGTAACCTCTAAGGCAAATTTAGATAAGCGTGCTTCTATGTATCTTGCAGCAGCAGCTCTATCACCAGTTCTTATATCGCCCCAGTTTCCTTGGGTTTCTATCATCAGGTCTTTTTGACCCATGTTTACAATGGCTTCTCCAATAGCTGCATCGCCATGGGGATGGTATTGCATAGCCGAACCTATAATATTGGCTACTTTATTGAAACGGCCATCATCCATTTCTTTCATTACATGCAGAATTCTGCGTTGAACAGGCTTTAATCCATCGTATAAATTAGGTACAGCCCTTTCTAAAATTACATAGCTAGCATACTCCAAAAACCAATTTTCGTACAAACCTGATACTGGCAATACTTCGTTTCCATCTCTGTGCCCATGATGCACTATATCATCACTTTTAGATTGGTTAACTATGTCATTATCCTCTTCTATTGGATCTTCGTTTTCTGCCATATTCAATTTTTAAATTGAACCACGAAAATAATAAGTTAAAAGCTACCTTTCATTAAAAGTTATAAACTGGCATGTGTGTATTGTGAATATCCCATTTACTATCAGCTTCGTGCACCTGATTTATGATTTCATCCGCTTTTTTGATGTTCATTTTTTGTGCTACTAGAAAACAAATTGTTGAAATGTTTGAAATTGGAGTATGTGGATACATCCTTAAAAACACAGATGCAAAGGAATTAACAAGAGCTATTAATTTAATTTTAAAAGGAAATTTCTATCACACACCAGAGGTCATGGATACTTGGTCTAAATTTATTGCAAATAAAGCTCTTCTCGAGAAACAAAATTCCAATAAGGTAATGTAAATAACACTAGTGAAATACCATAACAGGATACAAATTTTTGTTTTATATTTGTTTTACGGAGTGAATTGATATTGTCTAAAGGAACAATTGAGAGAATTGTGGATAATATTAATAATAAGGATTGGTCTGGGCTAAATATGGGCTAATCGTTAAATTAAAAATCCGTAAAAATCTAATAATTTGATGTTTACGGATTTTAAAAGCGGAGAAAGAGGGATTCGAACCCCCGTTAGCTTACACTAAAACAGTTTTCAAGACTGCCGCATTCAACCGCTCTGCCATTTCTCCTTTTTTGTAAAAGGTTTGCAAAAGTAATTTAAATTTATAAAATGAAAAAATAAAACTTACGAAATCTGAAATTAATTAAAAAATCGGTTCTCCTGCTTCCTTTTTCTTTGCACTACGCGAACTACGGAATCGATACTTCTATTCAATTCAAAGCCAACTAATACACATAAAATATTAAAATAAATGAGTAGCATTAAGACAATTATGGCACCAATACTTCCATATAATTTATTGTAACTATCAAAACCATCTACATATACAGAAAATGAATAGGTGGCTGCTATAGATAAAACCGTGGCCACAATTGCACCTGGCGAAAAAAACTTCCACTTATTCTTAGCTGAATGTGCAAAATAATACAGACTGCTCATTATAAAAAAGATAAGGGCCGAAAGGGTTATAAATTGCAAGAAACCTACTACTACCAGCATACTTTTTTTATTTATCCAATGTTCTTTAATAATGAAATTACTTAACAACGAGCCTCCAATTAAAACGGTTAGTGCTGCAAAAATTAACACAGTAATAAATAAAGAAATACCGATAGACTTTAATCTTTTTTGAAAAAAATTACGTTTCTTTTTTTCATCTTCATGAAAATTGCTATCAAAAGCTACCATTAATGTAAAAACACCATTGCTCGCAAAATATAATGCAGATACAAAACCCAATGAAAGTAATCCACTTCTTTGATTTTTAACAATATCCACTACCGTTTTCTTAATTATTTTATAGGCATCATCAGGCAAAAAGAAATCCATCTGTGTAAGAATTGCTTTTTGAAAAGTAGTACCTGGTAAGTAGGCAATTAAAGTAAATAGAAACAAAAAAGACGGAAAAATAGCTAAAAAGAAATTCCAACTGAGGGAGCCGGCATACAAATTAAACTTAGGACTAATAATACCTCTGAAAAAAAACTGACAAACAGAATACAAAGAAGCTCCTTGAAACCCAGGCGGCATTATATTATCTAAGAAAACTACTATTTTTCTTACCGGTTTAAAGTTCCATATCTTTTCTTTTAGTTTCAATACCGCAAAGTAAAGTGTTCTTTGGCTTGGTTGGGTCTAAAAAATACAATTCCTAGAAAAAATAAATCAATACTGGCTGTAATTTGCGGATGATTCTTTATTTTTTGCCATGCCAAATTCATTTCATCGCTCCATCTAATATCATCAAAAATAAAAATAGTATTGTCGTGTACCTTAGGTAAACACCACTCAAAATACTGCAAAGTGGCCTCTAAAGAATGATTACCATCAAAAAAGACATAGTCAATATGTGACAATTGCCTTATTACCTTGGGTAACGTGTCTTCAAAAAGACCTTCAATAAATTGTATGTTTTGCAATCCTATTTTTTCAGCATTAAATTTGGCTATTTCTATACTTTTAGGATTGCCTTCTAATGAGATTAAAAATCCATTTTTTATTCCTACGCTTTGATATAAAGTACTAATACCAACAGAACTGCCTATTTCTATAGCATAAGTTGGTTTTACATATGCACAAATTCTTTCTAATAGTTCAGCATATTTGGAAGATTTAGAAGTGTTTTTAGTCAACTTTTTGAGTTCTATTTTTTGAATGGCTTGGTTCAGCTTAGCACCAAGAGGTAACACTTCTATCAAAGCATTACTTTTAAGCATTTGACTGCGAATAAGTTCAATAGCATGGTAAGCAGGCTTTTGCTTTCTAGCATCTATCGTGTTGACCGTAAAATCGAAAATAGAAGGCGAATGTAAATCATATTTAGTGCTAGCCGTAAAAAAATAATATAGATAATTTAAACCTAATTGAAATTTTGAAACCATTTTTGTTAAATCTCAATACTATCTTGCATTGGCATTTTTAAATGAACGTAACACTTTCAATTCTTCCTGAAGTTTAGCTATTTGTGAATTAATTAAAGTTACTTTCTGTTCTATTTGACCACGCAAAGCATCTGCATTTTTACTTTTAGCAAAAAACTCAATGTTATTATTTAAGGTTACAGCTTCATCTTTTAGTCCTTTTAACTTATCGTTAATATTGCGTTCTTCGTATTTAAGTTTATCTTCACCATTAGGGGCTGTATATAATAATTCATAATGCTCTTTCATGCGCAATTGCTTGTTTTCATCTGCACTTTGTTTGAATTTTTTATAAACAGCATCTATTACTTTATTGTAATTAGTTTGCAAGTCGTTTTTAGATTTCATTGGCACAAATCCAATAGTCATCCATTGTTGTTGCAGTTTACGTAAACTAGTAAAAGCAGCAGTTCCATCTTCGGTATTAACTAATGCTTCTATTTCTTTAATGATATTTTCTTTGGTTATTAAATTTTCTTTTTCGCCTTGGTTTCTTTCTTTATAATACTCATCTCGCTTTGCAAAAAAACCATCGCACGCTTTTCTAAATCTGCCCCACACTTTATCATTCATATTGTCGGGCACGGGACCAATACTGCGCCATTTTTCTTGTAAAGAAATAAGTAATTTACCCGCCACATCAAATTGATTGCCTTCAGCTATTTTTTCAGCTTGTTCACATAAAGCAATTTTGGCTTTTAAATTTTCGTCTTTACCACTATTCAGTTTGTCAAAAAAATGTTTTCTATTGATGTTAAAATGGTTTTGAGCATCTCTAAAACGTTTCCATATTTGATCGTTCATGCTTTCTGGCACAGGTCCAATCGCTTTCCATTCTGCAAATATAGCGGTAGTTTCTTCAGATTTTTCTTTCCATATTTTAGCACTTTCGTAATTTATTTGCGCTAATAATTCTATCTTCTCACACAATACTTTTTTAAGTTCTAAGTTATCATTACGTTTGGCTTTTATAACCTCTAATTGCGCTCTTTTTTCTTCTAAAACTGCATCAGTAGACTCTTTAAAACGTTTCCAAATATCTTCGCTTGCTTCTTTGCTAGTTACAGGACCTGCATTTTTAAAATCTTCGTGGTATTTATTTAGTAAAATATAGGCTTTTTTTACAGATTTTTCATCATGCAAAAGTGATACTTTTTTTAATAACTCTATTTTAGTTTCTAAATTTTTATGACGGTCAAGCTCTTTTAATTCATTATTAATGGTGTGGTTATCATAAAATTTTTCAAGATAAAAACGATAGCTATCCCACAATTCTTGCATGTGCTCACGAGGAACAGTGCGTATTTGTTTCCATTCTTTTTGCAAATCTAAAACTTGTGTAAATACTTTCTCAGTTTCATCGTTAGAGGCTAAAGTTTTCAATTTTTCAAGAATGGCTTTTTTGGCATTTAAGTTTTTTTGTTTTTCTACCTCTGCCATTTTTTTCTCATCAGCACGTTTTTCTAAAAAAACAGTGTAAGCTTTGTAGAATAATTCCTTTTGCTCATCATATGGCGATTTAAATTCACGCACCTCGTTACCAGCATCGGCCCATTCTTTTATTTGAACCATACGTTCAGCTTTTACCATGTCATCAAAAAGAATTCTTATTTTTTTGAAAACATCATGCCCTTCTTTAATATTCGTAGTATTTACCAGGCTTTGCGCTTTTTCAACAAAATCATTCTTAGTAAAGCCACTATAATCGGTAGTATCTTTTTTTTCTTCTTCTATTACTTCTAATAGTTCATCATGCTCTTCTAAATCGCCCTTTTTTTCAAGCGTTGTAATTACGGTTTCGAAACCATTGTCTATTGGTAAGTTAGCTAAAATTTCTTCTGAAGAAGTATTGTCAATTTCTGTCATTAACGGGTTGGTTTTATTTGATATTATTCAAAAAAGGAATGCAAATTTAGGATTTAAAATTTATATTTTGAATAAAAATATAAAGTCTGCAAATATTTGATATTTTACTTAGATACTTAGTATGGTTGAGTTGATAATAGAAGTTACCTCAAATTTTCTTTAATTTTAACAATGCAAAGATGACCATAAAATTGAAATAATTACGTTTTTTACGTAAATATTTTGTCATTTTTTATAAAAATTTATAGCTTAATGCATTTTCTTGACTCCTCCACCACCCTTTCAACCGTAATTTCTTGCATACATTTTTTATCAAAAGGGCAATCTAATGGCCAAGAAGGCGCACATTCTACTTTACTTTCCAATGGTATTGATGCTTGTAGCCATGACTAACCCACCACTCAAAACCGCCATAAAAATAATAGATTGACAAGAAACGGCTTCTGCTGCATGCATTAAAAAACCTGCTTATCCGATAAATAGACATACATTAGACAGTATAGAAAAAAGCTCTCACAACTTGGTTTTTCATCTTAAATCAACATTTGCATTCAATGCAGGGTATAAAGCATATCCAATTTGAACCATATTATAATGCGGCAAAAGATTTTTTTACAACCTATTCATATCTTTCAGCATACCAATTTCTATTATCTATCCAATCATTGCGACCAATGCTTTGTATGGCAATCCAAGGTTTATCATTTTTAGGAAACTTAAATATTTTTTCTTTTTCAGTTAAAAATATTTTAGGTTGTACAGTATCTATATCTAATCCACATTTTTTACCAAGGCATTCATTATTTTTGGCGTGTCCTTCAGTTCTTTTTGATACGTCATATTGATATGCATTAACTTAAAACCTATGAGTCTTAAAATTCTAGCAAATCTAAAAATAGCTTTTTCGCTTTTTATTGGAAATATTTTTACTCAAGGATTATGCTTAAAAATATCTAGATGGTTAGTACCAATAATTATCATTTGTTAAATGTACATTTTCAAAAGTACAAGAAAAATAATTAATTATTACGTGTTAAGTCGCTGGCTTGCAACTGATGGTATATAAGAGGGATGTATTCTACCTCTACATCACTTTTTTCAAGACCAAAAGCTCGTTCATCACTTTGCCCTAAATGTTTCAAAAAGAAATAACCTTGAATAAGTAGGCCTTCACCTAATGCAAATTCATTTTCAACAGAAATAAATTTCTCAATTACAATAAATTTGAAGTCGGGATCTGCATTATATTTTGAAGAACCATCTGGACGAATATGTAAATTGAGTTCTTTATTAGTGACTAATTGTTGTACTATTTTTTTGAAATACAACTCTGTTCTTGGCTGTATTCTAAAACCTACATTTAAATTAACTTTCATTACTTTATCATCAATTAGTTCGGTAACGTTATAATTTAAAGTATAAGGATTTTCTGTTCTATGAAGATGAACAAACCAATATACATCAGCTCTTTTTGGCTTTTTAGAGAAAATAGAATTGATAATCTTTTCTTCTATCTCATTCCTATTATTGGCTTTGGTTAAATAGATGAGATGTGTAGAAAACTTAGGAATAGAATCATCATGGCTTAACTCATTAATTAATTGCGTATAATCGCTTAATTTAACAAATTTTGTAAACCTGTTGTTAATTTTTCTTCCAAAATAAATAACATACATTGTGATAAAAAATACACCTGCTATAATAACTGTAATATAACCACCTTCTGGAAATTTTTTAACATTGGCTATAAAAAATGAAACTTCAATAGCAACAAAAATTGCAATCAAAACCAATATAAAATATTTATTCCATTTTAAACGGTACCTTAAAAAGAAGGCTAAAAGAACCGTAGTCATCATCATGGCTAAGGTGATAGCTAAACCATAGGCAGCCTCCATATTCGAAGAATTTTGGAAGTATAATATAACTAAAATACAACCACCCCAAAGCAATAAATTAACACTTGGTATATATATTTGACCTTTACTTTCGGTAGGCTGCTTAACAGTTACTCTTGGCCAAAAGTTTAAGTTCATAGCCTCACTTACCAATGTATATGAACCACTAATTAAAGCTTGTGAGGCAATAATTGCAGCCATTGTAGCAATAATAATTCCCGACAATAAAAACCATTGTGGCATCATATTGAAAAATGGATTACTACCGTTTAAAGGTGCAGTATTATTCATAAGCCAAGCAGCCTGTCCCATATAGTTAGCTACTAAGCTTACTTTTACAAATAGCCATGTAATTCTAATATTTTTTTTACCACAATGTCCTAAATCAGAATATAAAGCCTCGGCTCCAGTGGTGCATAAAAATACAGCCCCTAGCAACCAAAATCCTTCTGGATAATTAGCTAATAATTGATATGCATAATATGGATTCAAACATTTGATAACTGAAGGATAATGGATTACTTGACCAACACCTAATAAGAATAACATCCCAAACCAAACCATCATTACAGGGCCAAATATTTTACCAACACTTTGAGTTCCAAATCTTTGAGAAATAAAAATTAACGATAAAATTACAATTACAATTGGTACTGTAGGAATTTCAGGAATAATCATTTCTAAACCTTCTACTGCAGAAGCGACAGATATTGGAGGTGTTATAATACCATCTGCTAAAAGTGTGGCAGCCCCTAGAATAGTTGGAATTACTAATTTTTTGCCAAATTTACGAACCAAAGCATACAATGAAAAAATACCTCCTTCACCTTCGTTATCTGCTCTTAAGGTTATCCAAATATACTTAATACTGGTTTGAAAAACAAGTGTCCAAAAAATACAAGAAATACCTCCAAATACTAGTATTTCAGATATTTCTCTCTTGCCTATAATGGCTTTCATAACATACAACGGACTAGTGCCTATATCACCATAAATAATTCCTAAGGCTATTAATAAACTGGCAGCGGTTACTTTACTAGGAGAACTGTTACTCATCTTAAATTGTATGTTATGATTTTATAATAAGATTGCAAAAGTAGTATATTTTTAAAATGAAAATTAAAAACTAAAAAATAATTATTTAACTATCATTCAGGATTACTCTATAATTATTTTTAAGGCACTTTCATTTTTTCTATAAAATCCAGAAAGATTGTAGATTAAACTTTGCAAATTAGTATAACCTCCTAATGTACTAGAATTATGCGTTGCATAAGGATAAAGCCCAGCTGTATCTAAAATACATAAAGAGGTAAAATCAGCAGAGGGTGGTAAAGTAGTGTAATAAACCAAAGTATCATCTATAAATTTAGACCATGTATAATTTTGATGCAAGCCACCATCCAAAATAGCCTTTTCACCTAGCGCAGATATGATGGTAATTGGCGTATTTTCAGTACAATTAGAATTTAAATTAATATTAATATCGCCTATAAAATAGGTCCCATTTTTTAACAATACAGTTGTTCCACAACTTAATCCAGCTTGTAATAAGGTTTTTAAATCGCAAGGCTGAGTTTCGGTATAATTATTTCCGATTCCATTTGGTGACACATATTTTAAATTGCCTTTTGGAACAATTATAAGTTCTTCATTTGTTTTTAAAAGAATCTATAATGGAATTTTATTAATACTTGGCACTGAATCTAAATAATTAATTTTTACATACTATTGTGTGTTTGATTTTAAAAAAATAGACTGCCTTTAAATTCATTTAAACCTAATACGATAAGCCTAGTTGGAGGGAAATACAAACTCAATTCACTTAATTTTTCACCATATTCAATACTAACTTTTGCAGTGTTATCATTATCATATCCCGAAGAAAGCAAAACAGAAATATCTGCATTATGAAATATAGGTGTTTTAACAACACTAACCTGAGCCCGAAATTCATTTAAAAAAAATGAAATGAAAAAGAATACAATACTCAATTTAATTTTTCGAAACATTTTAAATATTAGGCTAAAAAATTTATTTAAATATACAAAAAATAGTTATACACTTCGTTTATTTGAGCATTCTTTTATTTATATTTGCTTTCTATATTTTTCCTTTTTATGCAAGCAAAAACTTCCGATTTCGAAATCCTTTTTAACAGTCTAAACGTTGCACAAAAAGAAGCAGTAAATCATATTGAAGGCCCTGTTATGGTTGTAGCCGGACCAGGCACGGGAAAAACGGAAATATTGGCTGCTCGGATAGCCAATATTTTAAAACAAACCGATACCAAAGCCCATAATATACTATGCCTTACTTACACAAATGCTGGTGTAGTAGCTATGCGCGAGAGGTTATTGAAATTTATTGGTCCTTTAGCTTACAGAGTTAATATTCATACTTTTCATTCACTTTGCAACGAAATTATTCAATTTAATGGCAGTTATTTTGGCTACAATAATTTAAAACCAGCCAGCGATTTAGATAAAATTGAAATCATGCAACAGTTAATGGACGAATTGCCCAGCAACAATGCTCTAAAGCGCTTGAAAGGAGAAATATATTACGATGTCAAAAATTTATTGAAATTATTTAATGTTTTAAAAGAAGAAAATATAAGCTCACAAGAAGTTAAGATAAAATCAGAGGAATACTTTGCCAATTTAGAAGACGAAGGTACTTTTATTTATAAAAAAAGTGGTAAAGGTTACCAAAAGGGAGATATCAAACAGAATGAATATAATAAAGAAAAACTAAACGCTGAAAAATTAAAAGCTGCAGTTGATTTATTTGAAACATTTAACGCTAAAATGTTGGATAAAAGGTTGTACGACTTTACTGATATGATACTATGGGTCATCAATGCTTTTAAAACCGACCCTGATTTCTTATTAACTTATCAAGAACGTTTCCAATATTTACTAGTAGATGAATTTCAAGACACCAATGGCTCACAAAACCAATTAATAGATTTATTAATGTCGTTTTTTGATGTTCCTAATCTTTTTGTGGTGGGCGATGATGACCAATCCATTTACCGTTTTCAAGGGGCCAATGTGGGTAATATTTTAAATTTCGCAGTGCAATATCAACACGAATTAAAAACAACGGTGCTAACAGACAATTATCGCTCCAGTCAATTAATTTTAAATGCAAGCCGAGCTTTAATTAATTTGAATAGCGAGCGAATTAAAGACATTGATAAAAACCTTGTAGCGCAAAATGAAGCCTATGCCAACTGTATTGTAGCACCTCGTCTATTAAAATATTTTAATCCTATACATGAAGCCATTGGCATTGGCCAGCAAATAGAGGAATTACACAAGCAAGGTGTTCCCTTTAAGGAAATAGCCATACTTTATAAAAACCATAAGCAAATAGAAATTCTAAGTAAATATTTTCAAGCGAAAAATATTCCTATCAGCTCCAAAAGAAGAGTTAATATTTTAAATGAATTACTGGTAACTAAACTCATAAAACTACTCACCTATTTAAATAGTGAATGCAAAAAACCTCACTCAGCCGAAGACCTTCTTTATGAAATATTAAGTTTTGATTTTTATAAAATACCTGCTTTAGAATTAGCCAAAATAAGTATTGATATTGATACTAAACGAGACCATTGGCGAGTGTATTTAAATAAATTTGTAAAAGATAAAAAGGATTTATTTACTGGACAAGCTGGCTTAGATGGCATGAGTGAACTCAAAAGATTGGTGCTTGATTTAGAATATTGGATTGAGCAAGTCAATAATATTACAGTACCTCAATTAGTAGAAAAAATTATAGCCAAAGGTGGCATATTAAGCTATGTGATGCAAGCTGACGACAAACGCTGGCAAATGCAAATACTGCGTACTTTCTTCGATTTTATAAAAGAAGAAGCGGCTAAAAATCCACGCATGCAATTATCAGATTTGCTAAAAACCATAAATCGTTACCGAGAATTTGAGGTGAGTTTAGATGCTTGGCAAATATTGGAAATGCAAGACAGTGTGAATTTAATTACAACACACAGCAGCAAAGGTCTTGAATTTGAACATGTATTTATTATCAATTGCACGGATAATGGTTGGTTTAATTCGCGTTCAGAGTCTGATTTTAACTTTAGCAAAGTGTATTTTAGAAATAAAGATGAGGATGACGATGAACAAGAAAATCGCAGACTTTTTTACGTAGCTATGACTAGAGCCAAAAAGGGCTTAACCATGAGTTATCACCAACAAAACTTAGATACTAAACCCTTAGAAAAACTAAGATTTATTGCTGAATTAGAAACCCATGCTGAATTAGTAGAAGAAAGACCAAGTATTAATGAAAGTTTGATTTTAGAATTTGAATCGCAATTTTACCGCGACCAAGAATTACCCGATTTTGAATTAATAGATCATCAATATTTAGATACTTTATTAGCAAGTTATACCCTTTCGGCTACACACTTAAATTCGTATTTAAATTGTCCTACCAATTTTTATTTTAACCAAGTATTGCACGTACCTAGTGCTAAAAGTGAAGGGGCTAGTTTTGGAACAGCTATTCACAATGCCTTAGAAAAAATATTTATAGATATGCAAAATCATCCTACCAAAACTCTACCAACGTTAGATATATTACTTAAATATTTTGAACAAAGTATGTATGGGCAAAGAGATAGTTTTACAGACGATACCTATACCAGGCGATTAGAATATGGCAAGCAAATACTTCCTAAATACTATGCCCACTATGCCGACCAATGGCAGTCTGAAAAAATATTTTCGGTTGAGAAGAACATACAACATATAGAATTAAAAGGCGTTCCTATAAAAGGCAAACTGGATAGAATTGTTTTTGAAGGCAATAGTGCTTACGTGGTGGATTTTAAAACAGGTAATTTTACCTACGCTAAAGCCAAATGCAATCCACCAATAGACGACCCTAATCCAGATAAAAAAGAACAAGTATTGGGAGGCGATTACTGGCGACAGATGGTGTTTTATAACCTTTTAATTAATAATAATAGAACCAATGAATGGACGATGACGCGTGGTGAAATGAACTTTGTAGAACCCGATAAATTCGGCAATTTTAGCAAAGTACAATTTGCTATTACCCCACAAGATGCGGATATTGTAACCCAACAAATTACAGATACTTATAGCAAAATAAAAGCCCATGAATTTACGCAAGGATGCAATGATGCAGAATGTTACTGGTGCAATTTTGTAAAATATTACCTTAAAAAGCAACTACATATTAGCGAACAATTACCCGGTAGTAGCGAAGAAGGAAATTAAATTTTTATTGTTTATTTTTAAGCAATTTTATTATTTTTTCAAAATATTTAATTTGTTTTGAAGATTCGAGACACTTGTGCATTTGAAATTAATGTTAATCCGAAGATTGCAATTGATGTCATTAGTAAATTTTTCATTTTCATGTTTTGTTTGTTTTAGTTATTTGTTTTTGGGGCAATTGGATAGCAAGCTTGCCCTTAACGGTTTGCAGCTACAAGAAGTTGGCGATTTTGAAGCACAAATTATCTTTTGAAAACCACACTTCAAATGTAAAACAAATTTTCATTAGAAGCAGAATGCAGCCAATATATTTTAGCCGCTGTTATTGGTTGTACCTTGGACAATGGGCATCGAAAAAATCAAGCATGCTTTCCACATTAAGCAGCTTGGACGTCAATAAAATAATCCGATGAAACACTCTGCTTGTCTAATCGTCATGGTTCATTTTGATCTTACGCCTGCATTCGCTCACTAACAATTTGTATTATAGAACGTAACAATTTGTCGACTAAGCGCCTACAAGTCAAAATAATATCAAATTACGAACATATTTATTAACATTATTTTTGTTTCCCAGTAAATTTTCTTAAATTGCTTAAAAATTAATAAATTATGGTTACAAAAGATCGATATTCGAAAATATTTCTTGTGATGTCAGGGAGTGCATTATTATCAGCTTTCTTTTACAAAAACGGGAAAGGAAATTTAGCAGCAGCATCATTTATTCCATTCATATTTTCAAGTGGCTATTTAGCTTATTTATTTACTCAACCCTCAAAATTACATTTGTCAAAAGAGCAAAAAAAGCGACTTAATCCCGAATATAAAGGCGAAAATGATTGTAAATTCAGTCAGCACGAGAAAATTGAAATTGATGGAATAAAAGTCAAGGGTAAAAGATACAAATTTGTCAATGGAACGGATATTTGCTTAAACGAAAAAGACGAGGTTGTACCTTGTGGATTTGGTTCTTCAATTATGCAATCTCTCGGTGGTGGTGGACTTGAACCAAAGTCAATTCAGACAGATAATTGTTGGTTATAGTTTTCGATGTCTTAATCTGAGATAGATTGACCATTTTTTGTTAACCCTATTGTTATGGTTTCAAGATTTTTCGTCCCTAAAAATGTTTTTAATTTAAAAAGTCGGAGTCGGATTCCAAATGATTTTCAGTGTACAAAGCTTGTCCAGTAAATAATCGTCTGCGCAAACTAAAAATTTAACGGGGCGGGTACTGGTGGTGTGAGCAGTTTGGCTCGCAAAAAAATCAAACTACTGTCTAAAATAAAATCTCAAGTTTGAATATGATTTGGTCACGGAGACAAATCTCAAGGTATTACCCATAACGGTTTGCGGCTTGGCGAAGGTGGCGATTACGAAGCACAAAACTGTCTGCCACCACCGAACTTGATACGAAGCACAAATGTTCAATTAACCACTGAACCGCCACTTTTGCCAAACCGCTGTTATAGCCAGTGCTTTTTTGTCGTCTGTGTATAGTCGCAACAGTCCACAGGTTTATTTTTTTATTTTTTGTCGAGCGGTGGGGCATTTTTAAAATTTCTTTTTCTTTTGGGTTGGATTTGCAAGCTCTTTTGCAGCCATAAAAAATTCATTCCATTGAAAAAAAGCTGCAAATGTGCTTGCAAATGGAGTAGGATTGTTTGCTGAATTTTTTCACAGGCAGTTCGACATGTTGTCATTACGTTATTGTCGTTGCTTTTAATTTTGTCCGGTAACTTGTAAATACACTTGATTTAGATATGAAGCCAATGTATTGGTCATTGTCTATGACTGGTAAATTCCAAGCTCCTGTTTCATCAAATTTTTTCATTACTGATTCCATTGTCTGCATTGATGAGATAGTTGCAGGAGGGATTATCATCAATTCTTTTGCTGTTATTTTATCATACATTTCAGTTTTAAACATAATGTCTCTGATATTATCAAGAATTATTATTCCTAATAATTTCTTCTCACTGTCGGTAACAGGAAATATATTCCTTTTTGATTTAGAAATTATTTCCACCAAATTGCCTAACGTGGCATCAGGAGATATTTTTTGAAAATTTGTCTCAATTAAATTGGTCGTTCTGATAGTTGTCAAAATATTGTGGTCTCTGTCATAGGTAAATATTTTTCCGCTTTGTCCGAGTTTTTTAGTGTCCATTGAGAAAGGTTCAAAATATTTTGAAATTGCATAGCTAATAGAGGAAACAATCATTAGTGGAATCATTAGCGTGTAGCCACCTGTAATTTCTGCAATTAAAAATATAGCTGTCAATGGTGCGTGATAAAGTCCGCTTAATATACCAGCCATACCAACGATTGTAAAATTGCTTTCAGGTAAATTGGTTAAGTGTAGCATATTTAAACATCTTGAAAGAAAGAACCCAAGGTATGAACCAACAAAAAGTGATGGAGCAAAATTTCCACCATTACCGCCACTTCCTAAAGTAAGTGCTGTAGCAATTGCCTTTACGAATATTAGAACACCAACAAAAAATAAAACAAACCATTCGTTGCTTTTATAATTTTGAAACAAACCATTGTCTAATAAGTTTTCAGGCTGTTGCAAAGCAAGAGTTTTAATACTTTGATAACCTTCTCCAAATAATGATGGAAAAATAAAAAGTAGAGAAGCTAATGCGATACCTCCAATTGCTACATTTAAATAAATTTTATTTGCTGACTTACTAAATAAGCTTTCAATTTTTGTAAACGCACGAGAATGATATACTGAAATTACTCCAGCTAACAATCCTAAGAGCATATAAAAAGGAACATTATTGTAATTAAAAGGTTGTTGCAAATGAAATGATAAAAGAATGTCGTCTTGAAGAATAATTTTTGAAATTAATGCTCCTGTTGCCGCTGAAATAATAAGCGGAGTGAATGCAGAAATACTGATGTCAATTAGCAAAACTTCTAATGCGAACAAAACACCTGCAATCGGAGCATTAAACGCTGCACCAATTCCTGCTGCAATACCACAAGCTAAAAGTAAAGTCCTTTCTTTGTAGTTTAAATGATAGGCTTTTGAATAGTTGGATCCAAATGCCGCACCTGTAATTACAATCGGTGCTTCAAGTCCTGCTGAACCGCCAAAACCCACAGTTAAAGAACTTGTTAAAATCTGGGCATACATTTGGTCTTTAGGAACAATGCTTGATTTTTTGGCAATGGCATAATGAATATGAGATAATCCTTTGTCAAGTTTTCCGTGAAGCAGTTTCTTGACAACTAAAACAGTCAAAAATATTCCAATAATTGGCAATACAAGAAATAAATATTTTAAATTGCCTAACTCCTTAAACGTTGCAGCAATAAATATGTAGTGAACAAATGTTTTTAGAATAATTGCCGCTAAACCAACTGAAAGCCCAACAAGGATACTTGAAAATATTATGAATTGCTTTTTATTCAGCTTGGTTTGTGTCCATTCAATTAGGGACTTTATTTTATCTATTGGTGTGATTCTCATTTTCCTGAAATTATTGTAGAAAGATCTGATGTTGCAATATATAAGTAAGAGCACCTGCAATATATCCTATCAAAGCTAACCATGAAATTTTTTTAAAATACCAAAAGAAATTAATTTTTTTCATTCCCATAGCTGCCACTCCTGCTGCTGAACCAATAATTAAAGCACTTCCACCTGTCCCAGCACAGTAGGCAAGAAATTCCCAAAAGTAATGGTCGGTAGGATATGTTTGCAAGTCATACATTCCCATTGAAGCAGCAACAAGTGGAACATTGTCCACTATTGCGGAAAGTAGTCCGATGGAAATTACAATAATATTAATGTTGCCAATTTTTTCGTCCATTAAAGAAGCAAGTTGTCCGAGTTGTCCAGTTGATTGAAGGGCAGAAATTGCAATAAGGATTCCGAGAAAAAATAAAACACTCGGCATATCTATTTTTCTTAAAGCATAAAGAACAGAATAAGCATTTTTATCTGATTCGTCTTTGTCTTTGTGAAGGAGTTCCGAGATTATCCAAAGCAGACCAAGTCCGAAAAGCATTCCCATGAATGGTGGAAGATGTGTTATGGTTTTGAAAACAGGAACAAAAAGAAGAATTCCTAATCCTGAAAAGAAAATCATTTTGCGTTGAAAGGAAGAAGCAGAAGGTTTCTCGCCTTCGTTTGCTGAAATGGGCCTTTCTATATTTCCTTTGATAGTAAAAGAAACTGCAAGTAGCGGAACAATAAGACAAACCAAACTTGGAATAATCAAATTCATAATTATGTTTTTTGTTGTAACCTGTCCGCCAATCCAGAGCATGGTAGTAGTAACGTCTCCGATTGGCGACCATGCCCCTCCTGCATTGGCAGCAATTACAACCATTCCAATGAA